>JALOMX010000266.1 GCA_025455245.1 Chitinophagaceae bacterium | reverse complement strand
TTTTAAATTTTATGGTGGTGAAAAAAAAATGGAGTCAGGATGCAACGGAATCTCAAAGAGCAATGGGAAAATGGATGTTAAGTTAGTCATTACATGTAATACTTCATAATATTTCAACCGTTATCTTTTATGGGGCACACTTTATTTGACCATAATCAAAAGCACGTTCAAAGTCTTGTTTCCATTGTCTGTTTCACCAATCCGATCATTTACATTTGCAATCAGGAAAAAATGGTCAAACATTCATGAAGCCTCCTCCAAAAACACAATACAGGTTCTACAGGCCACGCCGCCCGGGCGGAATGGGAGATGGTCTGAAGCTTGAAGGCGTTTCCTCAAAGTTTGGTTTGATTGGCCTTGCTGTTTTGATGCTGGTAGGATTTTCAATGTTATGGATAAACAGAACAGCCCCTGAGTCTGATTTTTTACCGGTTACTGCCGAACTGTCTTCTTCACCCTACCGGTCTTCAAAAATGCAAAACACCGTTTTGATACCATTTACAAGGGCAAAAGTTATGAAACTGGATGCTGCATCCCTGGCAGCGGTTGATACCAATGTTCTTTTTTCATTAAAAAAAGGGGATATCCTGACCGTTTACATGCAAAAAGAAGAAGCAGAGAACTGGCTTGCCGATGTAGGTAAAAAGGACTTCTATACTGCCATCCTTCTTAAAAAGGTGGACAAGGAGGAATGGATTGTGTCCTATTCGGATTTCAGAAAAAAAGCGAACCGTTTAAGCGGTCAGGGTTGGTGGCTTGTCATTCTGGCCGTCCTTCTGCTTCCTTATCAACTTATCCGGCATCCGAAAGTTCCTATTTGGGTGGCTTTGTTGCTATTTGCCGGCTGTGCAATCGCCTTTTATTTTCTGTAGCCTTCCTTAGTGCTGTCAAAAATCCAGAGCAACAGCGGTCGTTCGCTGGCATCAATTACAGATTGAAGGATCTTCAGAAAATCATGCGAAACGGTTGGGCATCCCCAACTCTGACAGAGTGGTGCAGGGCTTTCATATTTTGGTACACAATCATGACCGTGAAGTACAATCGCCCTGCTGAAGGCATTGCTGTTGCTTGATTCAAGCCCATGGAGTTTATATGCAAGTCCATACTGTCCATAGTAGGACTTACCGGTTTTATATTTTCCCAGCGAAGACAATAAACTGCCTTTGTCATTGGAATACTTCCGTTGCCCCACAGGCAACCATTCTTCCTTTCCGCTTCCATGGGTAACAAGCCCCTTATAACGGATAACCCCATCACTGCACCTTATGACCCAACAGCGATGATAGCCACTGTGCAAACCAAGATCAATGAAAATAACCGCCTCCGTATTCAAATCCTTTTCCTCGCAATAATCAAGCGCTTCCCATAATTTTTCCGATAAAAAAGCGAAATCAGGGCGGGTTGGCCCATCATAAACCGTATTACTTACCTTAAAATAAGACAGGGGCCTGTTATCCTGTGAATACCCGCATGTTGCGAAAAAAGGCAGGAGCCCAACTGCCAAAAGCCGGAAAACGCATTTTTGCATTAATGTGAAATTTCTTTCTTCTAAACGTAAATAGCCTCATTTCTATTCAGTTATAAAAACCCTAAATTGTCTTTCGGCCGCCGTTTCGGTGCAGCAAAAAATCCTTTTGATTACTCCGCCCACACCCCTTACTTTTGCAGCCTGAAAATTTAGGGGTATTCCTTTTTTTCGGAATCATTCAAAAAATTCAACACATATATCTATGGTGGACATTAAGCCGGATGAGATTTCAGCGATTTTACGCCAGCAATTAAGCAATGTAGATTCTGAAGCAAGCCTTCAGGAAATTGGTACAGTTCTGCAAGTGGGCGATGGTATTGCCCGTATTTACGGTTTGAACAATGTTCAAAGCGGTGAACTCGTAGAATTTGACAATGGCGTAAAAGCCATCGCCCTCAACCTTGAAGAGGACAATGTGGGTGTGGTATTAATGGGCGACAGTTCTGAAATCAAGGAAGGCGATAAGGCAAAGCGCACCGGTAAAATCGCTTCTATTAAGGTGGGCAACGGGCTTCTCGGCCGCGTTATCAATACGTTGGGAGAACCCATCGATGGAAAAGGTCCCATCACCGGTGAATTATTTGAAATGCCGCTTGAAAGAAAAGCGCCGGGCGTTATTTACCGTGAACCGGTTAAAGAACCGCTTCAAACCGGTATCAAGGCTATTGATGCCATGATTCCCATCGGTCGTGGTCAGCGTGAATTGATCATCGGCGACCGTCAAACCGGTAAAACCGCTATTGCCATTGATACCATCATCAATCAGAAAGAGTTTTACGAAGCCGGCGTTCCGGTGTTTTGTATATACGTTGCCATTGGCCAAAAGGCTTCTACCATTGCCGGGGTAATGAAAACCCTTGAAGACAATGGTGCCATGCCGTACACGGTAATTGTGGCAGCAAGTGCAAGTGACCCCGCTCCTCAGCAGTTCTACGCACCTTTTGCCGGCGCTGCCATCGGGGAGTTCATCCGCGATACCGGTCGTCCCGCACTGATTATTTATGATGACCTTAGTAAGCAGGCTGTTGCTTATCGTGAAGTTTCCCTGCTTCTCCGTCGTCCTCCCGGTCGCGAAGCTTATCCCGGTGACGTATTCTACCTCCATAGCCGCCTGCTCGAACGTGCAGCCAAGGTTATCGGAAACGACGACATCGCCCGCAAAATGAACGATTTGCCGGACAACATCAAGCACCTTGTAAAGGGTGGTGGTTCGCTGACCGCTCTTCCTATCATCGAAACACAGGCCGGTGACGTATCTGCTTACATCCCCACAAACGTGATCTCCATTACCGATGGACAGATCTTCCTGGAAAACAACCTGTTCAACGCAGGTATTCGTCCGGCGATTAACGTTGGTATCTCTGTAAGCCGTGTGGGTGGTAACGCACAGATCAAATCTATGAAAAAAGTTGCCGGTACCCTCAAGCTCGATCAGGCGCTTTACCGCGAAATGGAGGCCTTCTCCAAATTTGGCGGCGACCTTGATGCTGCAACCAAGCTTGTACTCGATAAAGGTGCACGTAACGTGGAAATCCTGAAGCAGCCTCAATACTCCCCCATGAAGGTGGAAAAACAGGTTGCCATCATTTACCTCGGAACACAGGGCCTTTTACGTGAAGTACCTGTTAGCAAGGTGAAAGAATTTGAAGAGCATTTCCTGAATCAAATGGAAATCCGCCATCCTGAAATTCTTGCCGAATTCAAAAAGGGTGTGTTGAATGAAGACAGCCTGAAGAAAATGACGGAGATGGCAAAAGAACTGATGGGCGCTTACAAAAAGTAAACCAATCATTTTTAAAATAAAGAAATCCCCGAGGGTCATTACCTGCCGGGGATTTTTTATTTATTACGGTGCGTTGGTGTTATCTGATCAGGGTAATTGTACCGGATTTTTTGACAGGGGTACCGTCAATCAGTTCGGCATCAAGGGTGTAGGCATAGGCGTCCATCGGTTGGTCTTTACCCTGAAACTTTCCATCCCAACCTATCCGTGGATCATTGCTTTCAAAAACCAATTGTCCAAGGCGGTTATACACCCTGAATGTCATTTTACTCACCCCAAATCCAAAAACAATCGCACGGTCATTGGTTCCATCGTTGTTGGGGGTAAACGCTGTTACCACATCCACCAATGGATTAACCGTAGCCGACACCTGCTGACAGCTTGTATCGGCGCAGCCATATTCGTTAATGGCAATCAGGCATGTTGAAAAAACACCGGTCCTCGGATATTGATGCTTTACAAGTGTATCACGCCGTACCGTTACCAACGAGTCTCCATCACCAAATTGCCATACATACCGTACGGCAGCGCCTGAAGATTGATTGGTAAATGTAGTGGGGATATTTTCTAAGGAAGGCTGTGGTGAATATGAAAAAGACGACACAGACCAACAGGTCAAATGTGGTGGAGTCTTCACCATTACAGGTTGACGGGTCAATGGCACGCAATTTAATCCGATATGTCCCCGGTTGGGTAAAGGTTACGGTGGGGTTAGCTTCACTTGAAGTGGATCCGTTTCCAAAATCCCAGAAAAAGGAGGTTCCGCCGATACTTTCATTACCCAATTGAAGGGTAAAGGGAGCGCAACCGAATCGGGGTGCGCTGATGCGGGCAAACACATTGGGGTTAACCCTTACCTGTAACGGAAATGTATCGGGAGCATTGCAGTAATTGGTGTCGGCAAGTACAAGCCGGACATTGTAAGTGCCCGGTGCAGGAAACCGGTGGGTAACAGATTCAAGTCCGGCTTTTCTCGGTGCACTGTTGTCGCCGAAAAGCCAGACAAACGAGCTGTCCTTAAATGGCTTGCCGGGAAAAGGTGTACTCAGATTGTTGAACCGGAAATTAAGGTCGGTACATGGAGGTACACCCTGCACGGAAGCATTCATGGGCACCCGGTCAATGCGAACCCTAACATTGAGGTACGCCGTGTCGCGGGTAATACACTTACCGTCATCAATGGCAACAAGCCTTACCCGATAGTTGCCCGGCCTTGAAAAGGTATGAACAGCTAAGGGAGTATCCGTAATGACCAAAGGACTTCCGTCACCAAACTGCCATTCAAACCTTTTGCCAAGTGCAATGCTATCCCTGAATTCAATGGTTGCAGGTACACAGGTGCTTGTATCCCTTCGAACACCTTCTACAAAGGATTGCAGCCCTGCCCTTACCCCGGATAAATTGAAATTAATTTTAAGCACTGCAAGGTTGCAACGGGCAGAAGGGTTATTTGGGCTAACCGTTCCCGGGGTTGTGGGAAACTGCCCACCGCCGCAATTGGCACAGATACCCTGGTAAATTATCCCGTTTTCATCAAAACGGCTCGTTCCTCCGTCTACATGATCATGCGATTGGGCATTTCCTTCCTGTCCAAAAAAGGAGCCATACAACTGACTTGCAGCATTCTTTTCCAATACAAAAAAGTAGAAGTCCATGCCATCGGTATTTGACTTGATGGCATCAGGTGTAACGCTTAGCCCCGTGGTTGGAGAAATCGGGTAAGCGGCCGTTGGAATTATGTTTCCACCCCACCCGCTGACATACACGTTTTCGCAATTATCAACCAAAAAGGCAGTGGGCGAAAGGTTAGGATTAGGTGAATTGGTGCCAAATACCGTAGAATAAACATACGCTGATAAGTCGGGGAGTAATTTGGCAATGAACTGTTTACCTCCGGGTTGCCTGAATGGTGCATTACGTACCGGAAAGTTTCCGGTAGAGGTTCCCATTAAATAAATATTTCCGCT
>JALOMX010000021.1 GCA_025455245.1 Chitinophagaceae bacterium | reverse complement strand
GATGCATTGATCGGAATGACACAAAGCGGATATACCGCATTCATGCTGAGCAGCTACAGGCCAAAAGCCCCGCTGTATATTTTCACCAAAGAAAAAACCCTTGTGAATCAACTTTGTTTAAGTTGGGGTGTCCGTGCATTTTACTATGCAGAAGAGGAAAGCCTTGATGGAATAATCAATGATCAGATAACTATTCTGAAAGAAAGAGGGTTTTTAAGGACAGGAGATGTAGTGATCAATACAGGGAGCACTCCGGTAGAACTACATTTACCAACCAACATTATTAAAGTGACCAGAATTGATTGATTAAACATAAGTTCAGCAAAAGTTCACTCAAACATGCCAATATGTTGGCCCTTCCATGTAAAATAATGATTCAGCAGGGGCACACCATTTGAGAAGATAATTTCTGAAAACATTAAAATAATATCGCAAGTGGCGGTAAAATAAAAGTATAGATATGAATTATAATTATAATAAAAACCGAGGTAGATTTAAGCCAAGACAACAAAGGTTTGACAGACCCAAAAGACCCGGACTACCGGAAGGGTTTTCGCTTTTCTACATAGCTATTGAATGTCCTGCTGACAT
Source organism: Chitinophagaceae bacterium (assembly GCA_025455245.1). GTDB lineage: Bacteria > Bacteroidota > Bacteroidia > Chitinophagales > Chitinophagaceae > Phnomibacter. The sequence goes on along the minus strand of JALOMX010000021.1, from coordinate 11,648 downwards.
AAACCAACAAATTGAGCAACTGAAGGACTATATGGAGAAAAATCATGGTTGTAAGGCTGCTAAAAAATCTCCGGCACACTTAACCATTGTTCCGCCCTTCCGTGCCGAAGACGAAATGGTAAATGAACTGGTTGATTTTGTAACAACATTTAATGTTGGAATGGTTCCGGTTGATATAAAGTTGAAAAATTACGGACAATTTGCAGAGAGGGTTTTGTATGTGGACATAGAGGGGCCCAATGAAAGTCTTCTTGATTTGGAAAAAGAGTGTATGGGAGAGTTTACTGAAAAATTTCCGGGTATTATTTTCGGTATGAAACCTGATTTCAATCCCCATGTAACCATTGCAACGAGGGATATTCCTGAAGGTAAGCTTGCACCATCAAGGGCTTATTTCGAAGAACACTTCCCAATGGATGTACCCTTTTCAGCCCAGGCGCTTTCATTGTACAGGTTAGAAAATGGATGGTGGAATAAAGTGGTTTGATTAAGTGGGATTTCTTGATAACAAAAAAACAGGACATTAAGTCCTGTTTTTTTATGGATAAATATTCCGGGGGTATTATTTAATCTATTTGAGAAGCGACCATTATGCTTCGGCCATTTCCTCTTCCATTTCTTCAACATTATCAGCCAGACAATCTGCTTTGTTCCCGTCACATTTCTTCCACCAAAGGGCACTCCATACGTGGTCCAAAGCTACCTGTACTACTCCTTCGTAACCATTACCGGTCAATGCACTCCAACTGCAATCACGATTTAAATCACTTGTAATTTTTGAAGTACTTTTTGGATAAGCTACCCAAAGTTTACTTTCTTCATGCAGGGCAGGAAGCACTTCTTTAAGAATGTTATTCAGTTGATTTTCATTAACTGCAAAAACTAGTGCCCAGTCAATTTTCTTCGAACGAAGAAGGGGCGTAACATTCTTTGAAAAAGAAAGCTTTGCAAACTGCTTTTCAATGGACGAAGGCAAACCCTGAATTAACAGGTTACGTTCGTCATTCAGATGTAATTTTTCAACAATGCTAGGTTGCGACATGCCAAAAAAACTTTTTGGTTAAAAAATATCCGGTAAATGAATAGTGAAAACCTGTCCTTCAGATTTATTCTTTACATCCACCGGTTAATAAAAGATCTTTTTACTATTCCAAACAATCTGTAAACCCATTGGAAAACGGAATGGGTTTAGTCAGTTGATTTAATTCTTCTTACGATCACGACTCTTAAATATCCTGGCTTTGTTTTCATTCCCCTGCACAAGCCTGCTGATATTTTTTTGATGCGTAAGAATTACAAGCAAAGCAACTGCAATTGCAAAAACCCGATACAAAGGCTCCGGCTCATTAAAAATAACCAGGATAAATAAGGGAAATGCAATACTTGCAAGAATAGAACTCAATGATACAAAACGTGTAAGATACAATACAAGAAGAAAAACACCCAGTACACATAGGGCTACAAGCGGTTGAATGGCAACCACCATACCCAATAAGGTTGCAACTCCCTTACCCCCCTTAAACTTTGCCCACACGGGAAAAATATGCCCCACAACGGCGGCTAATCCCAGGCCTATCATGAAATTAGTCCTGTCCCACTCGTTGGTGAGGTAATAAGGCAATAAAAGATATAAAAATGAAGCTAAGACACCTTTTAAAATATCAACAGCCATTACAAAAGCTCCCCATTTGGTGCCTAATACCCTGAAGGTATTCGTGGCTCCTGAGTTTCCGCTTCCATAATCCCTGATATCAATTCCAAAGAAGGTTTTGCTTACCAAAACGGCCGTAGGAATGGAACCAATCAGATAAGCTATTACGATCAAAAGAAATTCCTGCATTGGCTAATTACCCTTTTTCTAACAATTACAATTTCAGTTCTAGGTTGCAGGTGTGTGTGTAAAATACGGGAGTGCGAAGATAATTAAAATTGTTCGTTGTTTATAATTATTTAACAATTACCTGCGTTTGACGATAAATCATACAAATCCAATTTCCAATTTCTGAAATTCCTTCCCTTTTCAGACCGGTATCCTTTATGGCGATTTCAATATCTGACTCATCTTCCTTTAATAATCCACTTAGGACAAGTACTCCCTGTGGTGTCAGTTTTTGCACCAATACCGGCAGGTATTGAAGGATGATATGTTTGTTTATGTTGGCCAGAATAATGTCGGCCTTTGTTGCCTGTTCAGGTGAATCATCCATCCAAAGTTTGATACCTGATTCTACCCCATTCATTTTTATGTTTTCGCGGGCATTTTCAATACTCCAGCTATCAATATCCACTGCCTCAACCACCAAAGCACCCATTTTTGAAGCAAGAATGGCCAAAACACCGGTACCTGTTCCAAAATCAAATACACTCTTACCACTTACTTCAAGGTCCTTTAAAGCCCGGATCATCAGGTTGGTTGTAGCATGGTGCCCTGTCCCGAAACTCATCTTTGGAGTTATGATCAGGTCATAACGGACATGAGGTACAGGTTGATGAAAATGCGCCCTGACCGCAGCAAAATCATCCACCTCCACAGGGGAAAAGTCGCTCTCCCAAATAGCATTCCAATTTTGCTCCTCCAGTTTTTCCATGGTAAAGGAAAAGCCGCTTTCATTCAACCAATCCCCGACTTCTCTTTCATCTAACGAACCTTCGGTGGCTGTTGCTATAAGAAAACCGGTCTCCTCTTCAAACCCTTCAAATCCCAATTCGCTCAATACTGCAATCAGCATTTCCCTGCTTTCTTCTTCTTTGCATTGGATTCTATACTGCAAATAATATTTCATTCATTTTCAATTTAAGTAAAAAAGCTACCCGGGTTTGGGTAGCTTCTTTTTCGATTGATTTCAAAAATTATTCGCCGGCGGCGGGTACTTCAGGTTTTCCCTCAGGCTTGGGCAATAGCACCTTTCTGCTCAGCTTGAACTTACCTGTTTTAGGATCGGTACCTGTAAGTTTTACTTTTATCAGATCTCCTTCCTTCAATATACCTTCAAGCGACTCAAGCCGCTTCCAGGTAACTTCACTGATGTGAAGCAATCCCTGCTTACCGGGAAGAAATTCAACAAAGGCGCCATAAGGCATTATGCTTTTCACGTTAGCCTCATAAACATCTCCCACAACCGGAACTGCGGTAATACCTTTTATCCAGCGCTCAGCGTGCTCTACACCTTCCTTATTTGATCCGAATATACTTACCTCCCCACGCTCGTTCTTTTCCTCAATAGTGATGGTTGTGCCGGTAACTTTCTGCATTTCCTGTATTACCTTACCACCCGGTCCGATTACGGCTCCTATAAATTCTTTATCAATAAAGAGCATCACCATTCTCGGTGCATGTGGCTTATAATCCTCACGTGGCTTTTCAATAGCGGCGTACATGGCACTGAGGATATGCAGACGACCTTCTTTTGCCTGCATCAGGGCCTCGCGCATAATATCCATGCTTAAACCGTCAACCTTAATATCCATCTGAACGCCGCATATACCATCGCGCGTACCTGTTACCTTAAAGTCCATATCACCCAAATGATCTTCATCACCGAGGATATCGGTAAGGATTGCATACTTACCATCCTTACGGGTAATTAGGCCCATAGCAACACCGCTTACGTGTTTGGTAAAGGGAACACCCGCATCCATCAATGCAAGGGAACCTGCACAAACAGTAGCCATACTTGATGAACCGTTTGATTCAAGGATATCGCTCACAACCCTTACCGTATAAGGATATGCATTGCCAGGCATCATTTGCTTTAAGCTGCGCATGGCCAAATTGCCATGACCAACCTCGCGACGGCCGGGGCCACGCATGGGTTTTACCTCACCCGTACTGAACGGAGGAAAGTTATAATGCAGGATGAATTTCTGATATTCACTGACCGCTGCACTCTCGGTGAGCAATTCATCAAGCTTGGTACCAAGTGTTACCGTGGTAAGCGATTGGGTTTCACCCCGGGTAAACAATGCACAGCCATGCGGTGAAGGCAGCATATCTACCATCATATCAAGCGGGCGTACGGTGGTGAGGTTACGGCCATCGAGACGAACCCTTTCGTCCAAAATCATGTCTCTTACCACATGATATTGAAGGTCTCCGGTATAAAGGCCAACAAGGGCTGCATCTTCTTCGCTCAATTCTCCCAAAGCCTCAACAATCTCATCGTGCAGTTTTGCAAATGCTTCGCTTCTTTCATTTTTTGAAGAAGCGCTACGGGCAATGGCCAGCATTTTCTCCCTTCCGAGCTCTGTTATCTTCTTTTCAAGTTCTTCATTACGATAGGGTTTGGTGTATTCTCTTTTAGCAGGACTTCCCACCTGGGTATGGAGTTCCTTCTGTGCCTGAATGTGCGATCTGATGGCATTGTGGGCAATTTCAAGAGCCTTTACAAGGTCCTCTTCATCGCATTCTTTAGCCTCACCTTCCACCATCATTATATTTTTTTCGGTGGCAGCTATGATAAAATCCATATCGCTGTGGGCCATTTGTGAGCGTGTCGGATTTATGACAAATTCACCTTTCAGGCGACTTACCCTTACTTCAGAGATTACCTCCTGAATGGGAACATCACTTACGGCAAGTGCGGCTGAGGCTGCAAGGCATGCAAGTGAATCGGGCATAACCTCGGGATCACTGCTGATCAAGGTTACCAAAACCTGAACATCGCAGAGATAATCTTCGGGAAAAAGCGGTCGGATGGCACGGTCAATCAGGCGGCTGATTAACACTTCGTAATCACTCAGCCTTCCTTCACGTTTAAAAAAGGAACCGGGTATGCGGCCGGCAGATGCAAATTTTTCCTGATAGTCAACTGTCAAAGGGAAAAAGGATTGTCCCGGCTTGGGTTCCTTGGAGGCGCATACTGTTGCAAGCAAAAAACAGTTTCCACACTGAACAAGTGCGGCTCCATCAGCCTGACGGGCAAGACGGCCTGTGCTGATGGTAACAGGGCGACCATCGCCCATGTCAATTTTTACGGAATGTGGTTGTGTCAACATAAAACATATATGCCACGATTTGTGGACTTTTTAAAAATATTTCCTCAACATGAGGAAGACCGAAAATAATAAGCTAATGACAAGAAAAATTATTTGTGGAAAATAACAAACGAAAAAAAGGATTATGATGCTTTCTATACATCAAAATCCTTTTTACATATAAAAATCCGTTTAGATTACTTTCTAATTCCGAGTTGCTCGATCAGCGCACGATAACCGGTAAGGTTGTGCTTGCTTAAGTAATTAAGCAGACGCTTGCGCTGACCTACCATTTTCATTAAACCACGGTGGGTGCTGAAATCTTTTTTGTTAGCTTTCAGGTGATTTGACAATGCGCTGATACGTTCAGTAAGCAGGGCAATTTGTCCTTCAATTGATCCGGTGTTGGCAGCGTTTCCACCAAATTTGGTGAAAATTTCGGCTTTTTTTTCAGCTGTTAAATAAGGCATCCGATGATGTATTTAGTATTATTCAGTTACTTCCAATTAATATGGGGGTGCAAAAGTAGGGGTTATTAACCATTCACAGAAATTTTATTTAAAAGTTTTTTTATGGGCCTATTATTGCAAAAGTATTGGATTGACATTGAAACATCTGCGCATTTATACTGAACAAATTACCCCAAGATTTGAATATGCCTGCCATATAATATTCAAAGTATTATGGCAAATTCCTTATTCAATTCATGAACAAAATGAGGAATCTCAAACTTCAGATACGCTGACCATTTTTTACAACTGCCCCACTCCGGAAAACGGTTTTCTGATTTCTTCTTGTGGATTGGTTTTCAGCAATGATATTCAACCATTGGAAATAGATGTGCTATGGAAAAATGAAGTACCCATCATTTTTGGTGCTGAGAAGAAATGCAGTCTCGGTTTTGATATTTTCAGTGCTGTTTTTTTTATGGCCTCACGCTATGAGGAATACCTTCCTTTTGTTCCGGACCGCTTTGGCCGCTTTCCTGAAGTTGAAAGCCTTTCGGGTAAAAACGATTTTACCCACCTGCCTGTAGTCCACCTGTGGGTTGAATTGCTAGGGAAAAAACTGAAAAAGCATTTTCCCGGTTTTGAAATAGTAAAAAGGCCACCTAAGGCGGTTTTTACTTACGACATTGACGTGGCTTATGCATTTAAAGGAAGAAGCCTTGGCCTTCATTTATTAAGCCTTGGAAAAGATGTTCTTAGGGCAAGATGGGAAAATCTGAAATTGAAACTTAAAACGGGCTTTGGAATATTTGACGACCCTTCTGATACATATAAACTGTTGATAGAAAATGATTTAGATAAAATATATTTCTTCTTACTTTCAAAAAAAAGAACCTCTTTCGACCGAAATTTAAGTCCGGATAACCCTAAGCTAAAGCAGTTAATCGTTGAATTATGCAAAGGAAATATTTGGGCGGGCATACATCCCTCATACTACAGCAGTGACAATAATGAACTAATATTTAACGAGAAAGAAACGCTTGAAGAAATTATAAATCAACCTGTTAGCATGAGCAGGCAGCATTTCTTGCGGTTTAGGTTACCGGACACATACAGGGCTTTGGAAAATGCCGGCATTCAACATGATTACAGCATGCAATATCCTGAAATGCCTGGTTTCAGGGCCGGTATCTGTCTCCCGTACCCGTTTTTTGATCTTCAGGCAAATCAGATGACCAACCTTATTCTTCACCCGGGCTGCATTATGGATACTACATTCAGGGATGATTTATTCTTACCGGCAAACCAATCCATGGAATGGTATTTGAGCCTTTGGGAATCCGTAAAAAAAGTGGGAGGCCGATTTATTACCATTTGGCACAATGATACTTTGCAGGATCACAGATCCGAAAAGCATCCCCTCGCTTTCAGGACCATTCACCAAAACCTTTTGGAAATTGTCAGAAAAGATCTTGAGACTACCGAATAAATGACAAAGCATATCATTTTTACCGTTACCAACGATCTTGCATTCGACCAACGGATGCAACGTATTTGTACGAGTATGGTGAATGCAGGGTATAAGGTAACCCTTGTTGGCCGATTGATGCCGGACTCGCCAAATCTACCCGAAAGACCTTATCGCCAAATCAGACTACCCCTTCATTATCAAAAGGGTAAACTATTTTATATTGAATACAATTTTAAATTGTATAGATTCCTGAAAAAAGAATCAATGGATGCAGTTTGTGCCATTGACCTCGATACCATTATTCCGGTTTTTCTGGTCAGTAAGGCCAGGAAATTGCCAAGAATGTATGACGCCCATGAATTTTTTACAGAAATGATTGAAGTAAAGCGTCGGCCGCACATCCGGATGATATGGGGATTGGTAGAAAGGGCCCTTGTGCCAAGGTTTGCCCATGGATATACGGTTTCAACGGGCATAGCAGAAGAGTTTAAAAAACTGTACGGTGTTCAATATGCCCTTGTAAGGAACATGCCTCAGTTTTATATCCCCCTCAATGAAAATACCCCTTTGCCAGCTGCGGTGGAGGACATTTTAAACCGATTTGAGGAACAAACTTTGCCGGGGTTACCCTTTTTCCTTTATCAGGGAGCCATAAACGAAGGACGTGCCCTGCCACAATTGATTGATGCCATGGCAGATGTTAATGCAAGGCTTTTACTTGCAGGTTCGGGAAATCTCGAAGAAGAGATCAGATCATATATCTTTTCGAAGGGTGCAGAAAAAAAGGTTTTCATGTGCGGTAATGTATCGCCTGCCAATCTCAGGCACCTGACTTCCAGATGCTATGCAGGTATAACCATTTTTGATGCGTACAGTAAAAACCAGTATTACTCATTGGGTAACAAGTTTTTTGATTACATTATGGCTCATAAACCACAGGTTTGTGTTAATTATCCCGAATATGCTGCTATTCTGGAAAAATTTCCGGTAGCGGTCCCTATGGCAGACACTTCTCCTAAGACTATTGCCGAAGCAATGAACAAATTATTGATTGATACTGTTTTGTATCAACATTTGCAGCATATCTGCCAATCAGCGGTAAAGACCCTGAATTGGGAATCTGAAGAGAAAGTATTGCTGGAAAGTTGGGAAAAGCTGTTTTTAAACGGGTATAAGGAGTAATTAATAAAATGGCCGAAAAGCACTTACATATTGTATGTTACGATGTACCTTATCCGGTAAATTACGGTGGGGTTTATGACCTTTTCTACAAAATTAAAACGTTAAGTGAAGAGGGGGTCAATATTCATCTTCATTGCTTTGAATATGGACGTGGCGTAAGTCCGGAACTTGAAAAATATTGTACTGAGGTAAAATATTATGAAAGGTTGTCGGCATTTAAATGCCTTACCTCTACCCTTCCTTACATCGTAAGCAGCCGTGCAAATGAACATTTATTGGCCAACCTGAAAAAAGACGATCATCCTATTTTGATGGAAGGGGTTCATTGTACTTATTACCTCCATACAGGCGACTTGCCGAAAAACAGGTGTTTTGTAAGACTGCCTAATGTGGAACATTTGTATTACAAAAACCTCGCAGAAACAACCTCAAGCCTTCCTAAAAAATGGTATTACCTGCGCGAAAGCAAACTTTTGTACGACTATGAAAAATCTTTGGCAAATAAGGCAAACTTCTGGACCATCAGTCAAAAGGATTGCGAGGTTTTCAACAAAGAACTTGGATACGAAAATGTAGATAATCTCCCGATTTACCTACCCGAATACACCCCTGCGTGGCATGGATTGCGTGGCAGTTTTTGTTTGTACCATGGTAATTTATCAGTTGACGAAAATGAATACGCTGCTACATGGTTGCTTGAACATATTTTCAGCGAAGTCAAAATCCCCTTTGTGATTGCGGGCCAAAACCCTTCAAAGAAACTTGAAAAGCTTGCCCATGAGCAAATGCACACCTGCATTGTATCTAATCCCGGTGATAAAGAACTTGAAGACCTGATCCGGAAGGCTCAGGTAAATATTCTTCCTTCGTTTAACAGTACAGGTATCAAATTAAAATTGATTAACAGCCTTTATTATGGAAGGCATTGTTTGCTCAATTCATCGGCTGTGGAAGGCAGCGGGCTTGATGAATGCTGCTCCATAGCCAATACTTGTGCTGAAATGAAAAAGAACGTTCAGGACCTTTTTGAAATCCCTTTTACAAAAGAAGCGTTCGAAAACAGAATGGGCAGAATGAATGCCATTTTCAACAACAAGAAAAATGCGGATCAAATGATAGGTTGGATTTTCAATGGTGAACCAACCTACCCGGGCTATTCAAGCCAACGCTGAATATTTCTTCATATTTCTAATCCTGACGCGTTTCCCATACAAGGGCACTTGCCCCAAGTATAGCTGCATCACTTTCCGGCAACAGACTGAAAACAAGTTTAATCTTGTTTTTAAAGATGGGCAAAAGGTTGGCTTCCATATGTTCCCGAACCGGGTTTAGCAAAAGATCACCTGCCTTGGTGGGGCCACCAAAAAGAATAATGGCTTCCGGGGAAGAGAACATGACAAAATTGGCAAGGGCAAGTCCAAGGATTTTTCCTGTGAAGGCAAAAACTTCAAGTGCAATTTTATCCCCCTTAATAGCGCAATTAAACACATGATAACTTTCCAACAGCTCCGGATCAATCTTCCTGAGTTCGGAGGGAGTGTCAGGATTGTTTTCGAGCATTTCAAGTGCTGTTTTCCGGATACCGGTGGCGGACGCATAAGCCTCAAGGCTTCCGTAGGCTCCGGTTCCCGGATGATATCTTCCCCCGGGAATAATAATCGTGTGCCCGAGTTCCCCGGCAAATCCATCATGACCATAAATTAATTGGCCATTGGCAACAATCCCGCTGCCCACTCCGGTTCCAAGGGTGATCATGATAAAATCGCGCATACCCCGTGCAGCACCATACATCATTTCCCCAACGGCGGCAGCATTGGCATCATTGGTAAGCCATGCAGGCAACCCAAATTTTTCTTTGATCATATTGGCCAGAGGTACAACACCTTTCCAACTCAGGTTGGGTGCATATTCTACCGTTCCTTTATAATAATTACCATTTGGAGCCCCCACTCCAATTCCTTTTATACGCTCCTTACCGCCAACCTTTTCAATTAAAGGCATCACGGCATCATACAAATCATCAATAAACCCTTCCACTTCCTTATGGTTACGGGTGCTTATGGAGCCACTTTCAAGTATATCGCCCCTCACATCTACAATCCCAAACTTGGTATTTGTTCCTCCAATGTCAATTCCAAGCGCATAAGGCGCCTTGTTAAGATCTGCTACTGCCATAAAATAATTTTGTGTCGTTATTAATGCCCTGCTGTTGCTTCCGCTTTATCAAAGTCAATACCCTGATTATGTAAAACCTGTTTTACGCGCCATGCATAAAATATCAGGTAAACAAAACAACCAACTGCCACCCAATAACTGCTGTGGATACCTACCGTATCAAGATCAGCAAGCTTTCCCTGCAAAGGTGGAATTATAGCACCCCCAAGGATCATCATAATGAGGAAAGAAGCACCCTGAGCTGTGTATTTTCCCAAACCTGCAGTGGCAAGTGTAAAGATACTTGGCCACATGATTGAACAGAAAAGGCCACCGCTTAAAAATGCATAAGTTGCCAGGGTACCTTCTGTAAACAATCCGATCAGCATGGCCAATGCACCTAACCCTCCAAAAATAAAAAGGGTGGAAGTTGGCCGGTCTTTTCCCAGGAAAAAGCCCCCGATCTGGAATAAAATGACAAATGCATACATATAAAGCGGTCCGAAGCTATGTCCGGCAATGGCATTACTGGCAATAATGACCCCAAATGCCACATAGGGCACAACGATCATCAATAATTTTTTGACAGAATCGGAGGGGTTAAATACAGATATGGCACCTGTCCACCTGCCTATCATAAGACTCCCCCAATACAGCGAAATATAAGGTGCAAGTTCATTGTCAGTAAGTCCCCCGAATTCCTCAAGTTTCAGGAGTTCTCCAAGGTTGCTCTGAATGGTTACCTCAACCCCTACATAAACGAAAATTGCCAGCATACCGAGCACAAGTTGAGGATAGCGCATTGCCCCCCACCCTGCGGGGTTCTTTTGGGCACTTACATTGGAACCAAACAACCCGGCAATTATGATTAACAACCCGGCTACTAAAATCCACATATTTCTGATGCTTACATCCTGCGGAAGGCTTTCATCAGCAGCAAGTCCCTGATAACTGCTGAAAATGATTCCAAAGACAATCAGCAAAGCAACCGTTAATCCGATGAGCAGCCACATGGCTTTTGGAGCGCCTTCAAAACTGTCTTCCTCTTTAACATTGGGAAGTTTTTTACTGAAAGCAAACAATAAAGCTGCTGCAAGAAACAGAGCGCCCACACCAACATAAAGCAGGTTCATGGATGTAATCTTGGCATTGGCAATATCCTCGGCTGCCGCACTTGCATGGCCAAAAATGGCAAAGGCCACCACGATTGGCCCAATGGTTGTACCGAAAGAATTAACCCCTCCGGCAAGATTTAATCGATTGGCACCGGTAGCAGGATCGCCAAGGGCAATGGCAAATGGATTGGCAGAAGTTTGCTGCAGGGAGAAGCCCAAACCAATAACAAATAATGATGCCAGCACAGCACCAAATCCGCCAAAGTTGAATGAAAGCAACATAAATACAGCTCCTGCCACACT
>JALOMX010000265.1 GCA_025455245.1 Chitinophagaceae bacterium | reverse complement strand
CCTTACCCGGAAGCGCATGGAGACCATAGATGATGAGGTAAATGCAAAAGCCCTTGCCTTTATGGAAAAAAATGCCAAAGACGGCAAACCATTCTTCCTTTGGTGGAACAGTACCAAGATGCACATTTTTACCCACCTCCCCCCGGGCGTTGACGGTAAAACCGGTCTGGGCATTTATGCCGATGGCATGGTGGAACACGACCGTCAGATTGGCCTTGTGCTGGCTAAATTGAAGGAGTTGGGTCTGGAAGAAAACACTATTATAATGTACAGCACCGACAATGGCGCTGAAACCTTTACCTGGCCCGATGGCGGCACTACTATGTTTCGTGGAGAAAAGAACACACAATGGGAAGGTGGTTACAGGGTACCTTGCCTGATCAAATGGCCCGGAACCATCAAACCCGGAACCGTTATCAATGAAATTGGTGCCCATGAAGATATGCTTTCAACCCTGGTGGCTGCCGCTGGCGACAAAACGGCCGCCGCAGACCTCCTGAAGGGACGTACTATTAATGGCCGTACCTACAAAGTACATCTGGATGGCTATGATCTCGGTCCTGCTTTTCGTGGAGAAGGCGAATGGCCAAGAAAGGAATTCATTTACTGGACAGACGATGGTTCGGTAGCTGCTTTGCGTTATGGAAACTGGAAGATTACTTTTCTGGAACAGCAGGCTGAAGGACTTAAGGTTTGGCAGGAGCCTTTCGTGGCTTTAAGGGCTCCCAAAATCACCAACCTGAGGATGGATCCTTTTGAAAGGGCCGAAGAAGAAAATGCCATGGGTTATCAGCGCTGGTATATGGATCACATGTTTTTGATTGCACCCGCCGGGGCTTATGTAGGTAAATGGCTGCAGAGTTTTAAAGAGTTTCCTCCCCGCCAAAAGCCGGGCAGTTTCAACCTCGACCGGGTAATGGAAGCTGTAATGCAGCCGCATAACAACTAAGGGATTAATACAAATATTTTTCAGACCGTTCTGATGCACGCCTTACCTCTCAAAGTTATGGAGTGATTTACCGCACTTACATTTTAAGGTGGTTCGAAGAGAAAGGAAGCCGGACTTTTTGTCCGGTAACCTTTCCTTTCACCTCCTAAGGCATCTTCTAATTTTTATTTCATCTTTCCCATGGAGGCATATTTCCAATTTTTGATCCTGTTGTTAAGGGGCTCCATTATGTTTTCATCGGTCTTTGTTTTGGGTTGCAACCCTCAGCAGCAAGGTCAAACCTCCGTAAATCAGGAAGCTGACCCGTTGCCCTCTTGGACAGATGCAGAGGCAAAGCAGCGAATTATCCAATTTGTCCTTTCCTCAGTTGACAGTAGTCACGAATCCTTTGTGCCGCTATCAGAACGAATTGCGGTGTTTGACAACGATGGCACCCTTTGGGGGGAGCAACCGCTTTACTTTCAGCTTGCCTTTGCCTTTGACCGGGTAAAAGCAATGGCCGCCGAACACCCTGAATGGAAAGGGAAAGAGCCTTTTAAATCGGTATTGAAGGGAGACCTTAATGCGGTAATGGCCGGCGGAGAAAAATCACTGGTACAAATTATAGCCGCAACGCATAGCAACATCCCGCATCAGGTATTTGAAGAATCTGTAAAGGGGTGGACAGATACGGCAAAGCACCCTGTTAGCGGGCGCAGGTATATTGATATGGTGTATCAACCCATGCTTGAACTGTTGAAGTATTTACGCTCAAATGGATATACTACCTGGATTGTTTCCGGAGGTGGTATTGATTTTATTCGTGCATGGAGTGAAAAAGTTTATGGCATACCGCCGGCGCAGGTGATTGGCAGCAGCATAAAAGCGGCCTATGCCTTCAAAAACGGGAAGCCCGAAATAACCAAGCTTCCGCAGTTGGCCTTTGTGGATGATGGCCCCGGAAAACCGGTTGGTATTTATCAGCATATCGGAAAAGTACCGGTGATTGCGGTGGGCAACAGCGATGGCGATTATGAAATGCTTCAATACACGACCACATCGGGGGAGTATAAAAGGCTTGGTTTGTTCATCCACCATACCGATAACGGGCGTGAAGTAGCTTACGATTCCCTGTCGCATATCGGTAAACTAAAGCGGGGACTGACAGATGCCTCATCCAATGGCTGGCTGTTGGTGGATATGAAAAAAGACTGGAAATCGGTGTACCCTGAATAAGCAAAATTGAACCATGAAATTGCATATTGGGAGCAGGGTATTGCTCCTCATTGTTTTTAAGTTTTCGGTTTGGTCAAACTGCTTTGGGCAGCATACGGATTATGTTGATTCATCGCAAACACAGGTTTTGGCCGATACAGGGAAAAATTACTGGTTGCCCGATGTAAAAAGCAGGCGCTGGTCAAAAACGTCAAACAAACTTTTCTCTGCACAACTTGGATTGGTCCCCATCCTCGATTATAACATCAACATTCAGGACAATACAAGCGAGCAACAGGTTGGAAAGCAGGACAGCAGGTTTGATATACGCAGTGCACGGATGATGGTAAGGGGAAAAATAAACTTCAAAAGGGCATGGAGTTATTTATTGAGTGTTGAGTACAAAGGGCTGGACCGAACAGAAGATATGCCTGCTTTTGGTTTTACCGATATTAAACTGGTGATCCCGGTTTCAAAAAACAGTGAGCTTTGGGTGGGGCAGATCAAAGAAACCTTCTCTTATGAAATGGTTGGCGATGCAGCCAATCTTCCTCATCAGGAAAGGTTGCTCAATCCGTTTTTTGTAAGCAGGAACAATGGTATTCAGTACCGGCAGTTTTTACTGAACAACAGGATGACCATTTCAGGCGGATGGTACAATAAATGGCCATTCAACGGAAGGAGTTTTGCAGAAAGCCCCAATACGTTTACCGCCCGGATTACCGGTTTGCCAAAATGGGAGAAAAGTGGAAAGCAATTTATGCATACCGGCATTGCCGTGCGGTATGCAGAAGCCGACAACAACACCTTAAGGCTGAAAGGCAAAAATGAATCAAATGTCAGCACCAACTATGTCGACACCAAAAATTTTGAAGGCACCCACCAATGGAATTTGGGCATTGAACAATTATGGAGCCTTGAAAATTTTTCGGTGCTGATGGAATACGTGCACAACTGGAGTAAGGCAACAACGGGTACCGAGCAGTTCAGGGGTTACTACATTACCTCAAGTTACATCATTAGCGGCGAGCAAAGGCCTTATGATATGAAGGCGGCTTATGCACGAAGGGTTAAGCCTGATAACAAATCGGGGGCGTGGGAAGTATGGTTTAGGATTGGAAGGGTAAATCTTGACAGCAGAAATATTAAAGGAGGAATTAATAGCCGGGGAACCTTAGGATTAAACTGGTGGGCTTCCCAATCGTGGAAACTGGGGTTCAATTATGGTATCAGCAACCTGCTGAAAGATGAAAGTATTGGCATAACAAATTCTTTCCAATGGAGGATACAATGGATATTGTAATTATCTAAAAATAAATTATCATTTTATCTCAATTAAAAAACATGTTTTATGAAAAGTTCAATGTTGATTTTAGCATTCATGGTTTCCGGTTTTTTTGTTCAGGCACAAATTTCTTTACCCAAAACAGATGCCACTTCCCTGGTAAAAGACTTTGTTAAGCCTCCTGCTATTGGTGATATTACCAAAACCACCGGCGACATTATGGGTTTGTTGGGTGGCCTTAAGTTGTCAGATACTCAGAAACCTAAAATATCTGAGGCAATCAGTGGATTTTTGGGGCAGAAAAAGGGTATTCTTGGCCTTGCCGATAAGAACCCTGCTGATTATCTGAAAAAATTTAATAATGGAAAAAATTTCACTTCTGTTTTAAATGAGATCTTCAAAAAGCTTAATCTGACAAGACTATGAGCGCATATTCAAATGTATCAGATAGAATTTACTCATACCTTACTTCTACCTTCGGCGAAGATGCTGCAAAAAACTACAGCGACTTTATAGATGAGAATCCTGCTAAATACATCCGGGTTAATGAAAGAAGAATAAAGCGGGAAACACTCGCGACGAGATTATTTAATATTTACGGAATCA
>JALOMX010000264.1 GCA_025455245.1 Chitinophagaceae bacterium | reverse complement strand
CGGTCGCTTTTGTGACGGAATGCAATCAATACAAACCCAAGCCAGGCATACAGAAAAAGGATATCGCCCACCCAAATGAACAGCATATGCATAATGCCTATAAAAATGAGGCCCCATAACCTGCGCTTGAACAACGGCAATCCATCAACCCCTTTGCTGTGGTGCCTCGACAACTGAAGACCAAATCCGATACCAAACAACAGGCTGAACATGGAGTAAAATTTGCCCTCTACCAACGCATCAATGGCAATTTTGAAAATCTCATCGGCCTTGCCGAAGTTGTAATACAGCACTTTTGATGTATCATCTAAAAATGCCGAGGCAATCATATTCACACCAAAAATGCCCAGTATGGCAAAGCCACGAAGGGCGTCAAGCAGTGAAAATCGTTCCTGCGGAGTGGTAGCGAGGGTGGTCATAGCTTAAAAGAGTACAATGTAAGGCACAGATTTTTTATTTCATAATTAAATATGGTTGTCCGCTGTATTTATTTTCTTTGAACCAAAATTCAGATAAGCGGTACATGCGATACTTCCGATACATAATAAATCTTTTTCATATTCCTGCCATGCTGTGGCAGGTCCGGAGTCAGTTGCATGAACAGAAGCAGTTTATGCAGGCGCACCTAAAGCCTTTTTTGCAGGAGCATCTTTCTTCCAACGATGGAAGCATTGATGCAGATGATATCCGGAAGATTGAAAAGTATTACGGCCTTGCGGTACCGGCTATTTTGGGAGAGGCATTTGCACAACTGCGCGGTATGCCGCTAAGCCAAACAGAGAGGCTTGCTGCCACATTTTTGGGTGCTTCTACGGGCTTGTACGATGACCTGTTTGATAAAAAGCAATTGACTGACGATTATATCGACAACATGTTTCACCACACAGCTTCGATACAGCCGCAGGATAGTTTTGAAAAAATGCTGATAGCATCGTGGAGCAAAACACAAGAGCTATGTGCCTCCAAGGCATTACTTGCGCGTTTTGCTATTGTCATTCACAGAATCCAGATAAAAACAAAGCAACAGCAAACCGGCGACCTTTCATTGGAAGAAATAAAACAACTAACATTTGATAAGGGAGGCTATTCAGTACTCTTGTATATGTCGTTGTTTTACCAAAATATGCCGTTGGCTGATGAAAAGCTTTTTTACAACGCAGGCGCCTTGCTGCAGCTTGAGAACGATATTTTTGATGTGTATAAAGACAGCAGGGCAGGCATAAAAACCCTGGTAACACAGGCAGAAGATATTGAGCAATTACGCAATGTATACTTCCAAAAATGGATGGAACTAAAGGAATCAATTAACCAAACAGCCCACTCAAACAAAGGCAGAAAGGCTTTTGCACGCATACTCTGTGCCATTGTAAGCCGGGGCTTTGTGTGCCTCGATATGCTTGCTGAAAGGCAAAAGGAGAACCATGGAAAATTCGATCCGATGGTTTTTGAGCGGAAGCAATTAATATGCGACATGGAGAAGCCCGTCAACCTTTTAAGGACCATTCACTATTATTGTTCGGGCCTTTAGGCATTACATATAGTATCCAAAAGGCAGCGATGTAAGCATTCCCAGCACTTTCAACACTTCATCGGGTATTTCAACATTGTACAAAATCCCCTCGCGTGGCAGATAATCCTCTGTTTTAAACGTGGCAACATGAAGATTATCGTACCAAACATCTAATTGATTACCACCCTTTGAATTGGTAAACAATATCTCTTTACCATACAGTTGCCCTTTGATCGACATCAGGTTATATGGTCCGGAAGTATTCCAATGACCGGGCATGGGTTTAATGGAAGCGCTATCTTTTCCATCCCACATATAATTCAGGTTATCCGGACTTTTGCCTGTTGGGGTTTGCTGAATGTTGAACCAGCCAATGGTATCGCTGCCCCGCAGTATTTGAGCGGTACCATCAATCTTACGGCTAACCTGCGCAGGACCTACCTCCTTCTCATAAGAGCTGCTGCCATTGCTTTTTGTTTGGACGGTTGTTACTTCTTCTGTGGTAGTTTCTTCAATGGGAATATAGAACCCATATAGTACACCGGTGGATTTATCCTCCATATTTATACGGGTAATGAATTTGGTTGTTTTGGATCTTTCTTTGGTATTGTCAAGGCCTGCTAAAGCAACCAATCCGCTGCCAATGCCCGAACCCTTTCTTTTGGTTTTACTGCTCTTTTCCCGCTCCATGGGTTTTGGAGACCAGCCAATATCAGGACCTTCAACCACCTGCAGCGTATTTCCTGAGCGTTCGAAACGAATGGTGCGTTTTATCTGAGATGCGGTAGCAAGGTCAATAAAAAGGCAGGCAGGTTTAAGTGTAGTTGTATAAACGGGCGGCGCTGATGTACTGAAAAATGTTTTGATGGCTTCATTAAAGCCCTCAAGGAAAGTGGCCGGTAACCCGGGAATATTTTTTAATATGTAACAGCCATCCGGTTTAAACCCAAATTCCATAACCACTTCCATGCTCCGTGAAAAAACTTCAGACCCATCTGCCCCATTCAATACTTTACACTCAAAAACATAATTCCCGGCATACCCGGTTGTTTGCATATTCAGGAACGGAACAAGCTGATATTCTTTATCAACAATACGGAAAAACAATTCCCATTTATCTGAATAGTTTTTCGGCAATTTGGGTTTAAACTTAGGGTACTGACGAAACATGGCTGAAGTCTGATCTATTTCCATGGTTGCATGTTGAATGCCTGCATCCCAATAGCCATTAATAGCATCCACAATCATTTTTGTCATTTCCCGATGGATGGAGTCTTTTAATGCATAAATAACCCGTCCTCCTGTAAAAGCTCCCTGCTCCGGTTTTGCGTCGTTCAAACCATATCCTGTGTACAGGTACGAACATTCTTTCAGGTTAATGGGTTTCCTTTCCTGCGCTGCAGCAAAATCTCCCAAACAAAAAGCGAGCAAACCTAAAAGATGAATTTTTCGAAACATGTTGCCGGGGTTGATTATTTGAATCAAATCATACAGGCAAAGTTTAAAAAAAGGAAAAGGACTAAGAATATGATGTTGACACGGGGGGCCAATAGCTTTACAGGCGGTTAAATGTCGTGATTACTCCCTTCAAAAGAATTCCTTTGAATCATATTCCAGGGAAGTTAACTCAAGTTCAAGCCAGGTGAAGTTGCCCTTGTCCAAGTTCCATGTGACCCTGTTTTTGTAAGGAACCCTGAACCCCGACATCACTTTATAAGCGGTTGGCTGAATGATCCATGGCGCCTGTACGGCTTCGGAGCCACTGCCGTAATAACGTATGGTTTCAAAGCGGACAAAATCTCCTTCCGGATTAAAAGTGAATACTCCTTCAACCTCCAAATCATGTAAGCTCAGGGTTGCTTTTGCATTCAGGCTATCCATGTTTGTCCATTTAATGTAAGGTTCGATAGCGGCCGTTGGAAACCAGCACATTTCCGCCAGGTACCGTTGGGCGGTTCCGGTATTCAGCGCCGGATTATCTTTTTCGTTTACTATATTAATCAGCGAAAGCAATTTGATCTGCATGGCGCCTTTTCCGTTTTCAAACTTATCGCGACCGATCATGTATGTATTAGCCGGCATGCTTACACGTGTGTTCCAAATAAAAGCAGGCTTTGCAATATTGAAGTATTGTGTGGCGGTAAAATCAAACCAGTTGCTTTCGGGTTTCAATTTCATTTTCCCGGTTTGGGTTAGTCTTGCACCTGTGATTCGGGGTTTACCAACGGCCCCGCTATTGCGCAGCCATTGTGCCACAATAGGCGGGAGGCTTTCAAGGTCTTTTTCTGTAATGAGGGTTTTGCCTGCTGCCGGAACAGATGACAGCAAAGCCGTTTGTTCAGCATGAAGCATTTCATGGAACCGCATTTGGCCGTATGCCGGCCACGCCACAGCAAGCAAAATCAGGTTGGCAACGGTGCCAAACTTTGCATCCTTCCACACTGTAAAAATGAGCACCTGCGAGATTAGAATGGTGGCAAGGCACAACCATGACCAGTAATCGCTTTTTTTGAGCCAGAGAGTA
>JALOMX010000020.1 GCA_025455245.1 Chitinophagaceae bacterium | reverse complement strand
CAGGAGCATTTCTTCCCGCAATTTCACGTCATGTTCGTTGCCGCTTCGGCCTACGGTTATCACTGGCGGATGTTCCACCAGCAAGAGGTAATGATGCGTACTACGGGTGGCCGCCGGTAGCTCAAATTCTGCCCGCTTGATATCCGTGGCCTCCTGCAGCAGCTGCTCCTGGTAGTCCCACACCGGCTTGTACCGCTGCAGGCCCAGATCTTTCCACCGTACTATTTGTTGGCTAGTCATTTACTTTGCGAAAATAGGGAACCGCACCGTTGTGGTTCCTGCAAACCAATATTGCACGCAATGCCCGAAGAGGAACTGATCCTGCCCGACGAAAACAATGAATCCGACGAGTTGTATAAACGCCTCGTCATCAAGGCCGATAAAGGGCAGGAACCCTTGCGTATCGACAAGTTCCTGATGAACCGGATTGAAGGCGCCACGCGCAACAAGATCCAGCAGGCGTTGCATGCCGGGCTCATAACGGTGGATGGCCAGGCCGTGAAGCCCAATTTCAAAGTAAAGGCTGGCCATGAAATTATTGTGTTCAGCGAAGAGCATCCGGATAGTACCGATATTATTCCGGAGCCCATGCCGCTGGACATTGTGTTTGAGGATGCCGATGTACTGTTGGTGAACAAGCCCGCCGGACTGGTGGTACACCCGGGCAGCGGCAATCCTACGGGTACGCTGGTGAACGGGGTGGCCCATTACCTGCTGCAGCAGAATCCCGAGCTCACCGAGTTTAACTTACCCCGCTTTGGCCTGGTGCACCGCATAGACAAAAACACCAGCGGCCTGTTGCTGATGGCCAAAACGGACCGGGCCCTGCAACACCTGGCCAAACAGTTCTTCAACCATACCATTGAACGGAAATATGTAGCCCTGGTATGGGGCGATGTAGAGCAGGATGAGGGCACCATTGAAGCGCATGTGGGACGCAGCCCGCGTTACCGTAAGCAGTTTGAAGCTTTTCCGGAAGGCGAACACGGCAAGCATGCCATCACCCATTACCGGGTGCTGGAACGCTTTCACTATGTAACCCTGGTGGAATGCGTATTGGAAACGGGGCGCA
This sequence comes from Chitinophagaceae bacterium, assembly GCA_025455245.1. GTDB lineage: Bacteria > Bacteroidota > Bacteroidia > Chitinophagales > Chitinophagaceae > Phnomibacter. The sequence continues at coordinate 11,238 of JALOMX010000020.1, read as the reverse complement.
CCCACCAGATACGCGTGCACATGAAGCATATTGGCCATACGCTTTTTGCTGACGACCATTATGGCGGCGACCGCATTCTGAAAGGCACCATATACACCAAATACAAGCAGTTTGTAGATAACTGCTTTGCCCTTTGCCCGCGCCAGGCACTGCACGCCAAAACGCTCGGATTTGTGCACCCCGTTACCAACCAGCGCATGTATTTTGAGCAGCCCCTGCCCCCCGATATGACGGCGGTGATTGACAAATGGCGCAGGTATTACCAGGCCAAGGGAAGGATTGATGAGTAGTGATCAAATGAAAAGCCTGCGCTGATTATTGGTCCGCATAGAAGGTGCCAGACAAAGAAAGAAGGGCCGTCAGTACGGCCAGGCGTGGGAAGCTTGTATGTTTTTGTAATACCCGTGCTGACCTCCCGGGAGCGGTCTGACGGGTGTGCCGTCAGTACGGCTCCATGCCGTCAGACGGCTAGACATGGGAAGCATGTATGTTTTCGTAATACCCGTGCTGACCTCCCGGGAGCGGTCTGACGGGTGGGCCATCAGTCGGCTGGTCGAGTGGGTAAATGCCTCACTTGGGATAGGTCATCCGGTAATCCATCCGGATCTTGCCCTTGGAGATATCCAGCAGCTTGCCCTTGAGCAGTTTCCGCTTGAGGGGAGAGAGGTAATCAATGAACAACTTGCCTTCAATATGGTCGTATTCATGCTGAATGACGCGTGCAGTAATGCCACCGAAGGTTTTATGCTGGGGTTCAAAGTTTTCGTTGAGGTAGGCAATAGTGATGGTCTCCGGCCGGTACACATCTTCCCGCACCTTGGGAATGGAGAGGCAACCTTCATTGTAGGGCCATTCATCGCCATCATAGCTGAGGATGCGGGCGTTGATGAAGGTTTCTTTGATACCCTCATCGCCGGCAAATTCTTCCCGTTCTTCCGCATCCATATGCTCAATGATCTGCAGGCTGTCTACCATAAACAGGCGGATGCTCCGGTTGATCTGCGGTGCAGCAAGGCCTACCCCATTGCTGGCATACATGGTTTCCCACATGTCGGCAATCAACTGCTTCAATTGGGGATATTCCGGGGTGATGTCGCTGGCTACATTACGCAGTATGGGGGAACCGTAGGCTACAATGGGAAGTGTCACAAAGTCAATTTTGGTGCAAATATCAAGAACTGGGCCTTAACGTGATTGTAAATACTCCTGCAGCATGATGGCGGCGGCCATTTCATCCACCAATCCCTTCTGTCGGCGGTCTTTTTTCTTCACGCCACTGTCGATGAGCGCCTGCACAGCCATTTTGCTGGTATAGCGTTCATCTACTGTTTCCAGGGGAATGGCCGGATGGTCTTTCCGGAACAGCCGGATGAAGTCCTTCACCGGTTTGGTAGCGTCGGTGTCAGTGCCGTCCAGGGCTACCGGCATGCCTATGATCACCCTTTCCACGGGTTCCCGGCTGAAATAGTCCTTCAGCCAGGGTCGCAGTTGGTGGCTGTCTACCGTGGTGAGACCACTGGCAATGATCTGCAGGGGGTCTGTAACGGCAATACCGGTGCGCTTTTTTCCGTAATCGAGTGCCATAATCCTGGCCATAGTGCGTATTGAAATGCAGGTTACACAAAGAGATCCGCCAGCACAAACACGGCAAAGATTACGCTGGCAACGCCATTGGCTGTCATGAAGGCAATGTTTACCCGGCTGAGATCGGTGGGTTTTACAATACTGTGCTGGTACACCAGCATGCCGCAAAAGCCGGCTGCGCCAGCCCAGTACAGCCAGCCAAAATGCCCGTAAAAGCCGGCGGCTATCACGCATGCTGCGCTCAACACATGCAGTACTTCACTCACACGAAGGGCTTTGGCAGTACCCAGGGCAGCCGGGATACTCTTAAGGCCCTGGCTGCGGTCGAACGCCTCATCCTGCAGGGCGAAAATGATATCAAATCCGCTTACCCAGAACAGCACCGCGAATGAAAAAAGGATGGGCAGCACCGCAAACTGTCCGGTCACGGCCAGGTAAGCGCCGATGGGTGCGAGGCTCAGGCCCAGACCCAGCACCAGGTGGCAAAGGGCGGTAAATCGCTTGGTATAGCTGTAAAAAAGGATGACGAACAAGGCCACCGGGCTCAGGAAGAAGCACAGCGGGTTGATAAATCCGGTGGCTACCACAAAGAGGATGCAATTCACAATGGTGAACCAGAGGGCGCTGTTGGCATGGATAATGCCGGCCGGAATTTCACGGATGGCCGTGCGCGGGTTTTGCGCGTCGAAATGCCGGTCGAGGTAACGGTTGAAAGCCATGGCAGCACTGCGTGCCGTAACCATACACAATAACACCAGGGCAAAAAGGTGCCATTGGTAGCGGAAGAATGCCGCCAGCTTCTGGCCGGCACTGTCAAAAGAAGCAGGTTCAAAAGGGGCCTGAGGAATTTGCTGCAGGCTCATCACCCCCACAAAAAAACCGATCAACGCAAATGGCATGGCGAAGATGGTATGCGAGAATTTGATGAGTGAAAGATAATTTTTTATGGAAGGCACTTGCTATTAACCTTTTTGTTTTGAAATAGTTCAGCCGTTTTATACAACACTATTCCGGCCGCCACACTCACATTCAGCGAGTGCTTGGTACCATACTGCGGAATTTCGATGGCTCCATCGCACAAGGCCAATACCTCGTCCTGCACACCTTCTACTTCATTGCCAAACACAACAGCAATTTTACCGGAAAGGTTTTCGGCATATAATGTATCAAGCATCATTCCCCCTTCCGCCTGCTCAACGGCCCAGAGGCCATAACCTTCATTTTTTAATTGCTCTATACAGGCAATGGTCGATGAAAAATATTCCCATGCCACTGTTTCGGTAGCACCTAAAGCCGTTTTATGTATGTCACGGTGCGGAGGCTGCGGAGTATAACCGCACAGGCAGATTTTTTCAACCAAAAAGGCATCGGCAGTACGGAAAATACTCCCCACATTGTGCATACTCCGCACATTATCCAACACAACGGAAACAGGTATCTTCCTGCTGGATTTAAAATCCTCCACTGTCTTTCGCGACAGTTCTTCCATCGTTAATTTTCGCATATCATCAATAATCGCGGGCAATCAAAAATTCAGCAAGTTCCATTAAAGGTTTTTTCCTTGAAGAAACCACGGCTATTTCCTCAAGGTGAAACATGGCCTTATCAAAAAATTCCTTTTGCAGATTCCGGGTCAGGGTATCGGCCCCTGTCTGCCTGTAAAGCCCGAGCATTTTTTCAACCTTATCCGGTGCCTGCTTCTCCAAAAGGCTCTTTATAGCTGACACCTGCTCCGAATTGCCGTTGGATAATGCATTGATCAGCAAAAAGGTTTTTTTATTGGAAATGATGTCACCACCCACCTGTTTTCCAAATTTTTCAGGATCGCCAAAAGCATCGAGGTAATCATCCTGAATTTGAAAGGCGATGCCAAGGTTTTTGCCAAATTCGTATAAATGGTCGGCATTCCTTTTGCCGGCCCCTCCGATGATGGCCCCCATTCGCAGTGCACCGGCCAACAGCACAGAGGTCTTTAGCGCTATCATATGGATATATTCTTCAAGCGCTACATCATCCCTTTTTTCGAAGTCCATATCAAGTTGCTGTCCCTCACAAACCTGCGTAGCTGTTGTATTAAACCATTTAATAATGCGCGATGCGATTTCTTTATCAACCTGGTTCAAATATTCATAAGCTTTTACAAGCATCACATCCCCTGCAAGCAGGGCGGTATGGGTTCCATATTTTTCATGTACGGTGGGCATCCCCCTTCGCAAGGGTGCGGCGTCCATAATATCGTCGTGAATGAGGGTGAAATTGTGGAATAACTCGATAGCATTGGCAACCGGCCACGCATCCGTTTTTATGTCATCAAACAGTTCATTACCCATTAAAACAAGGATTGGCCGGATCCTTTTACCCCCCAATTGTAAAAAATACCTGTTCGGATCATAAAGGGAACCGGGTGTTTGGGGAAAATGGTCTGTTCCAAAATAGTTGGCAAAGGCAATGGATAGCTCTTGAAAAGAATGCATGTATTAGTTTTATTGGAGAAAAAGCGGAGAGACAGGGATTCGAACCCTGGGTACAGTTGCCCGTACAACGGTTTTCGAGACCGCCCCATTCAACCGCTCTGGCATCTCTCCGTAAGGGTGCAAATATCAGTTATTTAAAAAATCATGCCTAATTATTCCGGGGAGTTTTATTGGCAGGTACCTTTGATAAAAAACCGGGGTTCATGAAAACTTTAAAATCATGGGGCACTAAAATGGAGAAACCTTCAAAGCCGGAGGTTAAAAATCTTGAACACGCATTTGCCGATCTGAAAGAGCATTCCAAAATGCTAATTCCTACACCGAAATTGATAGAAGCCTACCTGAAGCAATCCGAACATGGCCAAAAAGTTGACCTTAAACAAATGCGGGCAGACCTCGCCGCTGACAACCATGCAGACGGTACCTGTCCTTTAACTACAGGTATTTTCCTGAGAATTCTTTCAGAGTTTACCAATGAAAGGAAGGAGGCCGGCGACCCCATTAACCAACTCGCCCCTATCTGGCGGATATTGAACCCCAAAATGCCCCTGTGGAAGAAACTGAGTTTTGATAAGACCTGGATTTTGGAACTCCAGCAACAGGAAAACCTGAAATTCTGAAATTTTTCCACATTTATTGCATGAACTCCCTACCTTTGCCGCCCCAAATCGGGTAAAATGGCCCGATTTCACACCATAACAGGTGTGATCCATTGGTAAACATTTAAAAACAAACAGGGATCATGAACAACTACGAATTGATGGTGATCTTTACCCCTGTACTTTCGGACGATGAGTTCGCCGGTATCCAGAAGAAGTACACTGACTTCATCAAGGAAAATGGCGGAGAAATGGTATCCGAAAATCCATGGGGTTTAAAGTCACTGGCCTACCCAATCGAAAAGAAGACAACTGCTCTTTACTGGGTAGCAGAGTACAAAGCGCCAAGCGAATTGAATGAAAAACTGAAAATTCAGTTCCTCCGTGACGACAATGTAATGCGTCACATGATTGTGAAACTCGATAAACACGCCGTCGAGTACACAACCCGCAAGAGAAGTGGTGTGAAAGCAAAGGAAACCGAAACTGCGGAGGCTTAATATCATGGCAAGACAAGAAATTAAATACCTGACCGCCCATAAGGCAGAAAAGCGCGCGAAGAAATATTGCCGCTTTAAGAAAATGGGCATCCGTTATGTAGATTACAAGGATGCGGAATTCCTCAAGAAGTTTCTGAACGAACAAGGAAAACTTCTTCCCCGCCGCATCACCGGTAACAGCCTTAAGTTTCAGCGCAAAGTGGCAGACGCTGTTAAGCGTGCCCGCCAAATGGCCCTGTTGCCTTACGTAACCGATTTGATGAAATAGTCTATAGTCCATAGTCCGTAGTCAATAGTTGGGAGAAAAAAGTGTTTTTCTTTACTTAGAGTCTATTGACTCCCGACTATCAACTCTCGACTTAATTTAGTAACCATCCCTAATGACGATACATCGTCAGACAGTCGAAAAGTCTTGTTGAAAAACATGATGATTGGGCGCTGGGAACAAAACAAAACAAAATGCAAGTAATTTTAATTCAGGATGTAAACAACCTGGGTGGCAGAAACGAACTGGTAACCGTAAAAAGTGGTTATGCACGTAATTTTCTTATTCCCCAAAAGATGGCTGTAGAAGCTTCTCCTTCTAACCTGAAAATGCGCGAAGAGAAGCTGAAAGTTCAGGCTAAAAAAGAAGCCAAACTTTTAGCTGCAATCAATGAGGTAATTAACAAACTTAAAGAAGGTAAACTGACCGTTGGTGCCAAGGTAGGTACTTCCGGTAAAATCTTTGGTAGTGTTACTTCTGTGCAGATCAGCCGCAGCATCCGTGAGCAAAAGGGTTATGAGATCGACCGTCGTCGCATCACGATTCTGGATGAAGTAAAAGAGCTCGGTACTTTTAAAGCCAACATCGACTTTGGCAACGGAAACGTAACCGAAGTTGAGTTTGATGTAGTAGCAGAGTAAGAATTTCTTTTAATAATTTAATCCCCTTTCATTTTGAGAGGGGATTTTTTTTTGCCCTGAATAGAATTGACGGAAATAAAAAACCGGGAGATTTCCCGGCTCATTTTGTGGAGGTACCGAGCGGATTCAAACCGCTGTACAAGGTTTTGCAGACCTCTGCCTAGTCACTCGGCCACGGTACCTTTAAGAAATATAGAATAAGGAATAATTAATAAAGAATAACAAAGTACATCTTTAATCAACCCCTTAAATGCGGTGCAAAAATAGGGTTTTGGAAGGAAATTTGGAAAAGCATTTGCAAATGATTCTTAATAAATGATGACAACCTGTTTACCTTTGAACCATGTCCAGAATTCCGGAGAGCGAGTTAATACTCAATGCACGTGGAGCTATTTACCACTTAGATTTAAGGCCCGAAGAATTGGCTGAAACGGTCATTACGGTTGGCGATCCCGGCCGGGTAAGTCAGGTGTCGAAACATTTCGATGTGATTGAAGTAAAACAATCACATCGTGAATTTATTACCCATACCGGGCGCATCGGAAACAAAAGAATTTCTGTTCTAAGTTCGGGAATTGGTACCGATAACATCGATATTGTATTGAACGAACTGGATGCCCTGACAAATATCGATTTTGATTCGAGGACCATTAAGCCCGAAAAGCGAAGTTTGAATATTATCCGTATTGGCACTTGTGGCAGCCTTCAGGGCGATATCCCGGTTGATGCACATATTGCCGGGACACATGGCCTTGGCATAGATAACCTCCTGAATTACTACCTGCTTGAGCCAAATGAAGAAGAAGGGCAACTGCTCCAGCAATTCATTACGCAAACCCAACTGAACAGTCAGTTTTCTAAGCCATACATTGCAACGGCAAGCATGGCCTTGCTAAAAAACTTTGTTACTGATTTCAACAGAGGAATTACAGTTACATGCCCCGGTTTTTATGGTCCTCAGGGAAGGGTACTTCGGCTTGGCCTTCGTCAACCCGACCTCATTGATGCACTTACCAAATTCAATTACGGGCAGTATCGTATCGTAAACTTTGAAATGGAAAGCAGTGCGATTTACGGCCTTGGTAAATTGCTTGGCCATCAATGCCTGAGTCTGAATGCAGTAGTTGCAAACAGAATAACAAAAACCTTCAGTAAAGATGGTACAGCTGCGGTTGAAAACCTTATTGTAAAAGCATTGGGAATAATAGAAAAGCTTTAAATCTTCCATTTACTTTACATCAAGTGAAAAATTTACGCTAAAAAAAATCCCCGAAAAGTAAAGCCTTTACACCTTTCATAACTTCCTTCAAAATGAATATTTCTTTCTCAAAATACCAGGGTACCGGAAACGACTTTATACTAATTGACAACAGGCAAAAAAATATTTCTCTCTCTCAGGAACAGATTGAAAGGCTCTGCCACCGCAGGTTTGGTATTGGAGCCGATGGGCTTATGTTGCTTGAAGAAGAAGAAGGCTATGATTTCAGAATGGTCTATTATAATTCGGATGGCAGGGAAGGCAGCATGTGTGGAAATGGAGGAAGATGTATTACAAAATTTGCTTTTGATTGCGGATTGCATAAGGATGAATATAACTTTATTGCCATAGATGGCCCACATGTTGCAATCATTGAAAGCAATGGAATGATCAGGCTACAAATGAAAGATGTATCAGAAACAGAATCCCTGGTAAACATGGATTTTGTTGATACCGGCTCTCCTCATATTGTGAAACAAGTTGAAGAAATTCAGGAACTTGATGTAATATCGGAAGGCAAACATATCCGTTATAACGACCGCTTTGCAGAACAGGGGGTCAATGTAAATTTTGTAAAAGTCCTGGATGAATGCTCAATTTATGTAAGAACCTATGAGCGTGGTGTAGAGGATGAAACTTTCTCTTGCGGAACCGGCGTCACGGCAAGTGCGCTTTTAAACGCACACAATGAAAATGGATTTAATCATATTGATGTAAAGACCAACGGTGGAGACCTTTATGTAGAATTTGAAAAGACCGGCGAAGCGAGTTTTGAAAACATCTGGCTTGCCGGTCCTGCAGAAAAAGTATTTGAAGGCAGTATATTATTGTAATGCTGCCAATGCTTCTTTAATTCTTGTGAATCCTTTCTTAAGGTCCTCCCTGCTTGCAGCATAGCTAATGCGAATGCAATTGGGTTCACCGAAAGCGCCTCCGGTAACGGTACTTACAAAAGCATTTTCAAGTAAATACATGGCAAGGTCATCTGCATTTGCAATTACCTTTTCGCCTGCCTTTTTACCAAAATAACTGCTAACATCAGGGAATACATAGAATGCGCCATCAGGCTCTGACAATCGGATACCCGGAATTTCTGCCAGCATTTCGATGACCATTTTTTTCCTTGCTTCAAATTCATTGCGCATAGCAAGGCTTGGGCCGATGTCTTCCTTTAAGGCAGCAACAGCACCCTGTTGGGTAACCGCATTGGCACCGCTTGTCATCTGCCCCTGAATTTTATCACAGGCCTTTATAAGATCAACATTGGTACATGCCAGATAACCGAGCCTGTAGCCGGTCATGGCAAAACCCTTACTCAACCCGTTAATGATCACCACCCTGTCTTTTATATCATCAAATTGAGCTATGCTTTCATGCCTTCCTACATAATTGATGTATTCATAAATTTCATCACTCATAATCCATACATCCGGATATTTTTTCAATACCTCTGCGAGCCCCTTCAGTTCGTCTTTGCTGTACACACAGCCGGTGGGGTTGTTGGGGCTGCTGAACATAAAGAGCCTTGTATTTTTGTTGATAGCGGCCTCTAATTGATCAGGGGTAATTTTGAATCCACTTTCAATAGATGTCCTGACAAGTACCGGTGTTGCCTCAGCCATACGAACTACCTCGCTGTACGAAACCCAATATGGCGTCGGGATAACCACTTCGTCACCGGGGCCCACAGTTGCCAGAACAAGATTGGCAATACTTTGCTTGGCTCCTGTGCTTACCAGGGTGTGTTCGGGTTTATAATCAAGATCGTTATCCCTTTTCAGTTTAATACAAATGGCTTCACGCAGTTCAGGATATCCTGCAACCGGAGGATAATGAGAATAGTTGCTGTTAACTGCATCGATCAATGCCTTTTTGATATGATCAGGAGTATCAAAATCAGGTTCGCCAAGACTAAGGCCCACTACATCATGACCTTTCGCACGCAATTCACGCGCAAGTTTTGCCATTTTTAATGTTTCCGGTTCATTAAACTTTGAAAGCCTTTCTGCAAAATACATTTCTCTTTTTGGTTATTTGGTGAAGAAGAATATTGAAGGAGTCGCGAATGTACTGCACTTAAGCGATTTTGTGGCGCCTCAGTATTGTAAAATATCCCGCAGGAAGTTATGATATTGGGGAAAAGAGGGAAGGTTGTTATGTCCGCCGCCTTTGATTTCAATCAGGGTAATTTTTCCGGGCATAAGTTTCTGCAGTTGTTCGCTATGCCTTATTGGGATAAGCCAATCGCGGCTTCCATGCAGGATATAGGTATGGCAATTGACATGCTTAATCCATTTATCGGTTCGTAAATGATACCGCAGCAACCAACGATGAGGCAAAATAGGAAGTAGCCTTTCAGCCACTTTTAAAAAACTGTAGTAAGGGGCATCAAGAATTAAATACCGGGGTTTGTTGTCGCTTGCAATTTTACAGGCAAACCCACTACCCATGCTGCGTCCATAAACAATCAGGTGATGCTCAGGATAATTTACTGCCAGCGTATCATAAACATACTGCATGTCCTTCAGCATTTCACGCTCGCTGCGTTTCCCGGTACTTTTTCCAAAACCACGGTAATCTACCAACACCACATCATAATCAAACCGGTAAAAATCCCGCGCATACTTAGCCCAGCCTTTTATACTGCGGCTGTTTCCATGAAAATACAAAACAAGCCCCTTAGGTTTTTTTACAAAAAAGTGAAGGCCGTTAATATTAACCCCGGGCTCTATATCAAAATTTATTTCTTTAAAGGGGGAATCATATTTGTACTCAAAGTTTCCGGGTAGTTTTTCAGGTTTGAAAATAAATCTATCCTGAACAAAGTATGCAACGATGGCTAAAAGGATGTACCCGCCAATAAGGTACCACCATATATTCAGCAATAAAATAAAAGCATTCGGAATAAGAAACCAAAGTAGACCCATAATTCCTCCATCATCGAAAGTATATTAAACGAAGGCCTGTTGAAGGTCCGGAATAGATTGTCTTAAAAAGACCTTTTCTCAAAACGGCATTTTGTTGTCATCTTCAAAGCTGATCCGTTTCAAGGGGATATCGGTTACCGGTGCAACGATCAATGGAAACTTTTCAACATTTACATAGCTCGTATCAAGTCCAAAGCCCTTTTCTTCACTGATCCCGATTGATTTAATCATAAAGTAAAGTTTCATGATTATTTTCTCATAGAAGGGAAGATCATTATCGGCACTCAGGTATTTTTCCATCACTATAAACTGGAAATCGCCTACAACATTATTTTTTTCAAGGCTTTCATACCTGCTTGTAATATTAACTTCCTTATTGGCAACCAGGTCCTCAATCACTTTACGGAACATAAGGTTGATCCTTGGCTGGACCCGGAAACCAAGCCTGAATTCAACCCGGATGATATCATTGGGAATGATGTGCTCCACATGGTATTCGCTGGTGTATGGATCATCCATGGTATCCACATGAATAAACCAATATATATCGGCACGCTTAGGCTTACGGTTCAATATGCTGTAAATAATTTTGTGTTCTATTTCCTTCGGATTATTGGCACTTGTCAGATAAATAAGGTGCGTAGCATATTTGGGTACACTTTTATCGTTGCTCAGCTCCTGAATCTGAGGGATATAGTTTTCAAGCCTGACAAATTCCACATATCTGTTTTTGATTTTCCTTGACCTGAAATAAACGAACATAACCAGGAAAATAAGGGAGCCGAGTATAAGGGTAAAATAGCCGCCATGGGGGAATTTTTCAAGCAGGGCAATGAGAAAGTAGAGAAAAAACAGGATGATGTCTTCGACCTCCGACGCGTTCCCAGCGTAGTTCTCGAACACCTGCCAGAAACCCACGAACCCATCGACGGTGAGCTCGGCTCCCGTCTCGGAGTTCAGCCTCTCGGTGATGATCTCGCCGCACTCGGC
>JALOMX010000263.1 GCA_025455245.1 Chitinophagaceae bacterium | reverse complement strand
AACAAACCAAGCAAACCGAAAATAAGCGGTAATGCAAACAAGCTGTTGTTTGCTTTATTTTCCCGGATACTCTCAGGCAGTTTATCCTGAGGGCCGTAGAGGGTATTGTCAACATACGGCAATCCGGATTTCCAGTTGCCATCGCGTACATTCCATGGGTTTACACCCTGCACATCATTTTGCTTACCGGCAAAGTTCCACATGAAATAACGGACATACATCCAATAATTCTGATACCCGATGTAAAACCTGATATTGTCACCAAAGGTTGGGCGGCGCTCATAAGGACCGGTCTCGGGAGACATGCCTTTGGGATCATTTGTTTTACTGATTCCCAGAAAATCTGCATAGTAATCCGCATGCTGCTGATCGTTGCTTCTATCCCAAAGACGGGGAAAAAGCATTTCATCTGCAGGGTCAAATATTTCCTTTACCTCTTTGCCAATTTCAATGTATTCCTTGTCAGATTTCTGATAACGGGTTGCCCCCTCTTCGCGGGTTGTATTATTTCCCTGCGCCGTAAATACCTGACCATACAGCAAAGGAAAATCTCCGTACTGCTCACGGCCAAGATATCCTACAAGGCTCATCGGATTATCAACATTGTACATATCCACACCGGGATCTGCACTTGAGCGGATCATGGTAGTAAGATAACTGCTGTAACCAATCAGCATAAACGTAATACACCACAAACCAAGGCGTAAAAAGTACCATCCTTTCTTTTGCGCAATGCGAAGGCCAATAAATATGATAACAGCCAATAAGAGGAAAAAGAAGGAAAAGCCACTGAAAAAAGGCAGTTTGAAACTATTGACAAAAAGGATATCGAATTTGCCCGCTAGGTTTACACTCGATTGAATAACGAACTTTTGAACTGCTCCGGTAATGATACAACCAATTACAAAAGCCCAGAATGTACCCCATTTAGTTACTTCATAACGTTTGAAGTAGTAGATCATTACAATCGCGGGTATGGTGAGGAGGTTCAGCAGGTGTACCCCAATACTCAACCCCATCATGAAGAAAATAAACACAATCCATCGGTCGGCATTGAAGTGCGATGCGTCTTTGGCATCGGTCCTGCTATCCTTATCTACCTGATGTTCCCACTTGAGCATGGCCCAGAAAACAAGCGCGGTGAAAAAAGAACTTAGCGCGTAAACCTCCCCCTCAACTGCAGAATACCAGAATGAATCGCTGAAAGTGTAGGCAAGGGCCCCCACTACACCTGCCCCCATGATGGTATTGATTTGATTGCGTGTCATGGATGAAACATCCGGATTGACAAGCTTGCGGGCAAAGTGGGTAATGGTCCAAAACAGGAACAGAATGGTAAAGCTGCTTGCCATAGCGCTCATAATATTGACCGCTTTTGCCGCAGAAGCAGGATTATCTCCGAATAAAATGATAAAAAAGCGGCCGATAATGACAAAAAGCGGCGCCCCGGGAGGGTGCGGAATCTGGAGCTTAAAACAACTTGCTACGAATTCACCGCAATCCCAAAGACTTCCGTTTTTTTCGGCGGTAAGTATGTAAACAGTGCTTGCAATAAAAAATACGGCCCAGCCTATAATATTATTTATCCTGTTAAAATTCATAATGATCTGGTTTTCAATGGAGATTTTGGATTTGAATTTCTTTTGAACCAATTCGCGGGGGCGAATATAAAGACAACAGGATTATGCTTTGTTAAAGATTACTGACAGTTACTTCTTCATTAAGGTTTTGAAGGCAGATTTGATAGAAGCCGGTTAATATGCATTGGGGCTTTCAGCATTGAAAGGCTTCAAAAAAGCCTGGATAAAAAAGGCAGGCATTATTGAAATAAATTCAAACCTGAATCCTTCAATTTTGTTTACCCGCATATTCCGGAATCGTTTGAAACAAATCCGGACATATTCACCTTTTTCATTGGACAGCAGAGAATGTTCATTTTCCAAAACGGAAAAATGGTCAGGGTGGGTTTAGGATTATTCTTTCAGGAGGGACAGTTCAGATAAACATTTTCTTATTTAGCCGGGTAACCCATCCCTAACCTGCCTTGTTTAAAAATATGAAAAGGACATCTTTCAGGAATTTTAATACCGTAAAAACGGTCCAGTTCCTTAACCTGAACCTTATAGGTTGCCGGAATCAAAGCAAACTTTAAAGGGTCACTCAGTTTCATTTTACGCAACATTTTATATAACAGAAAAATGTAATTTTTTAAAAAAAGATCCCTGAAACCCAGCAAGGATTTTAAAGATTCAGGAACAATTGACCTTTGCACTGCCAATAGCAACCTGTACCTGAACCATCCCAAATGCTTTTGGTACTGTGTAAACAAATCATTCGTTAATCCGGAAACAACAAGGTCTTCTTTTAAGTGCTTTTCCCTGTCCTGCAACCATTCAGAAAAATCTACCGGCAATCCGGAAATTCCCATCCGTTCTCCCATCCTGAAAAAAACATCGTAAACATCTTCTTTCTGCTGAAGGGACATTTTTGTTTCAAGCATTTCATACGCCTGAATGGAATAATAAATAAGCATATACAAAACATCTCTATAAGCCCGTTCGGGAATGAGCTTTCCACGTCCCGATTCAACATCCCCGTGGATTTTCCGGATGATATCAATTGTTTTATTCGCTTCATCCAAAGTAGCAAAAACAATTTTCCTTGCATAGGAAACCGTTGAAAACAATCTTCCGATCGGATCAGCAGGAAGCCTGCCTGTAAAGTATAGCCAGTCAACAGATTTATTCAAGGCAAATTCTGCAGATGCCCCTGCAAAAATGATTAGTATGGTATCGCTGCTGCCCCAGATTTTTCTTACCACCGATTTCTCATCCACAAAATATTCCATTACTGAGACTTTAATGTTTTGAATTCCTGAAGTCCATTTCAATCCATGCAAAAGATTCAAATGGAGTCAGGATATCATGTTTAACTGCCTGCAAAAGGTGATCCAAAAATGCCAACGGCCAATTCTGCCCAAACAATAAACAAAATGATCAGTATGCCTAAACTCACCATGATCCTGTACTTCATTTTTTTCACCTTTCTTAAAACAAGTTCAATGGTTAAGCCGGTTCCAAAAAGCAGTATGCCTGCGATGGCAAAGTCGAAAAGAGACCAGTTTACCTCATTGGTAAACTGCATTGCAAAAAAGGGGATGCTTAAAATCAGCGCGGCGATAAGCATGATGGCAGAAAGCCTTTTTGTTTGAAAATCCATTGTTTTATTTTAAAAAATAAAAAATTAGAAAGCCTCGATTAATAACCTTAAAAGCACTTTGAAATACAAAGTTAATAGAAAGCACTTTGAAATACAAAGCATTTTTGCATTTTTTTTTCCTTGCAGGCCTGATATCCCATCCCCTCCATTACCATCCTCCGGATAATATTTCACATCCATGTCTTTAAACGATGACAAATTGCATCAATGAAAAAACGAGAAAAGGTTCACGAAATAAAAAAGAGGCCGCCCGGTAAAGGCCGCCTCTTAAACAATTAAAAAAACATCTTTAGTTATTCAACGATCGAAAACTCAACCCTGCGGTTCTTTTTTCTTCCGGCAGAGGTTTTATTATCTGCAACAGGCATCGTATCTCCCAATCCTTCTGTAATTAACCTATCCGCATCAATACCTTTACTTACAAGATAATTTTTTGCAGCAACCGCCCTCTTCTCACTCAGGGTCTTGTTACTTTTTGGATTACCGGTATTATCGGTATGGCCTGCGATTTTTACTTTGAAGCCCTGGAATTGTTTCAGGTAATCAACAGCGATGTCGAGTTCTTTCTTTCCGGTTGCTACCAAAACAGCACTTCCCGTTGAAAACAATACGTTTTCAGCCTTAAAATCCGGACGCGGACAACCGAATAGCTCACGAAGCCCGGCAACTGAAGGGCACTTATCTTCTTCGTCATTCAATCCGTCACCGTCAGTATCCGGGATTGGACATCCCTGATAACGTTCTAAACCGGCAACTTTCGGGCACTTGTCCTGCTCATCATTGATACCGTCTTTATCAGTATCAGGAATCGGGCATCCCTGGTATTT
>JALOMX010000262.1 GCA_025455245.1 Chitinophagaceae bacterium | reverse complement strand
ACATCGGTCAGGTTGTTGTTTACCACATCAAGCGATATTTCCATGAAACCCTCGGTTGCCGCAACATCTTTGGCCGCAAAACCCACTCCGGTAATGGAAAGAATACCGTCTTTGGGTACTGAAAGGGAAAATTCCCCGTTCTCATTTGTAAAAGTTCCGTTTTTGGTGCCTTTCACCAAAACGGAAATACCGGGGACAGGACCGTTGTTGGCAGCGCTGATTACCCTACCGCTTACTTTGATCTGCTGGGCCATGGCAAATATGCCGGAAATCATGAGCATTGCCCAGAATAGCAGTCTTTTTTTCATTTGTTAGTATTTGGTTATTAAAGAATTTGAACGCTTTAAGATTTCATCTCAGGCTAATCCATCAAGGGTTTTCCAAACCTGGAACAAGGCCCTTGGAATGTGAAAACAGCCTTTCCACTTACCCCCTTTCAGATTTAATAGCACCTCACCCCTCCTGTTTAGGTATCCAAACCATTCTCCATATTCTTCGTCGCGAAAATGTTGCCATGTGTAGGTATGAACCTTTTGAAACCAATCCATGCATTGTGGATCCCCGGTATGGGCGTAGCCTTTTGCAAGGGCAACCAATGTTTCCATGTGAACCCACCAGAGTTTTTGGTCCCATTCCAATTGCTGCACCGGGTAGCCTTTTACATCGAGAAAATAAAAAATGCCTTCATGTTCCTTGTCCCACGCATGTTCCAGGGTGCTCAGTATAATATCTTTTGCCTTGTTTATCAGTTCTTTATCTTTTACCCTGTCGGCAAGGTCCATGATGAACCACATAGCCTCAATGGCGTGCCCGGGATTCAGCAGACGACCTTCAAAACTGTCATTAAAGGTTCCGTCGGGATTTACATTTTCAAGTACCTGTCCAAATTCAGGATTGTAAAAAGTACCCATCACCTCCTTAACTAAATCAGGTATCAGTGCATCAACGGTATCGCTCCCAAGTATATGTTCCAGTTCCAGGGCAAGATTGCAAAGGATCATGGGCAAACTGAAATTGCGAAGGGGCCTCGTACCGGGATATGCCTTATTGTATTTTCCTTTCCAGTTATCTTTTCGCCTGATGATGTTTTCAAACGTTTGAACCGCTATGGATCGCCACTGTTCATCCGGCTGAATATGGTCGAGTGCCGCAAATGCCATGGTGGCAAAACAATCACTGAAAATATTATAGGGCTGAATGAGGGGTTGGCCTTCACGGTTTAATGAAAAGTACCAGTTCCCATCTTTATCACGCCCATGTTGCTGCATAAACTTGGCTCCATGAAGTGCAAGATCAAGCCATTCCTGCCTTTGATCTACCATGCGGTACATATGACTGAAGCACCACACCTGCCGCCCTTGCAGCCACATAAATTTATCGGTATCGTACACCTGCCCAAATCGATCCAGGCAGGTAAAAAATCCACCGTGAAGCCTGTCCGGACTATGCGTTGCCCAAAATGGCAAAACGTTCTCAATCAATTCATTTCGGTATATGGCAGCATAGGCTCCAATGCCGGATTGGGTTGGACTTATAGCGGATTTAGCAAGCATAGATTACCACTTAATATAAAATTCCATTTTTTGGCATTTCAAAAGTGGTAATTTTTATTTAACTAACCAAACTTTTTTAATTTTTTTATTTAGTCGGAAAATTTTTACCAAAAAAAACCGGGCAAGATAACTTACCCGGCTTTCCTGCTATTCATTTCATTTACTGTCCCTGTGCCAAACTGTAAGCCTTTTTATCACCCCACATATTCAGCAATTCCAGCGAACATATCTTAAAATCACCGCTAAGGCTCACATATAAACCAATAACATCCTGCTGATTTAACCCTTCAAGGTTTATGCTTTCGAAACGGACCCGATATTGGTTAATGAGGTTGGTAAACTTACTACCCGTTGGCCAAACCTGTGTACCCCTGTTGCTGATGGTAATAAGGTTAAACTTTACCCCGCCATGCCTCTGACATTTGGCAGCAATGTAATCGGGTTGTCCATCACTTTCAATAAACATATCCACCCCGACAATTTTTTCATCTTCGGTTTCTTCCGACACAAGCATGGGATTCTCCTCAAGGGTCATTACCGTACAACTTGCCGGCTGATCGCTCAGCATAGGTTTGGGGTTATGGTGTGGCACCTGACCAAGATTGGAAATAATGGCTTGTGCAAATTCAGTCGTACTGACCGAAGGTTTGGATTTATCGCCAAAATCGCCGGTATGCACGCCTTGTTCCAGGGTATAAAGCAGTGCATTTTCAATATTGGCTGCACTTTCAAGCAGGCCAAGATGGCGTAACATTCCGATACCGCTTAACAAAAGAGCTGTAGGATTAGCCACATTTTTGCCGGTAATATCAGGGGCTGTTCCATGAACTGCCTCAAAAATGCTGATATGATCTCCCACATTGGCGCTTGGTGCAAAACCAAGGCCGCCTACGAGGCCGGCGCAAAGGTCGCTGACAATATCGCCCTGAAGATTGGTAAGCACAACAACATCAAACAAATCGGGCCGGGTAACCATTTTCATGCACAGATCGTCAACTATTACATCATCCGCCTGCAGTTCCGGGTATTGTCTTGCCACTTCATAAAAGCATTCGAGGAAAAGGCCATCCGTTATTTTCATGATATTGGCCTTATGGCCGCAGGTAATACGGCGTGCACCTTTTTGCCGGGCCATTTCAAAGGCATATTTGATAACCTGCATACTACCGGGCCTTGTTATAAACCTCCGACTCAGGGCCACATCATGGGTAAGCATATGCTCGATACCTCCGTAAGTATCCTCAATATTTTCCCGCACCACCGTAATATCAATAGGAATTCCGGCTTTGCTGAATACGGTATCTACGCCATGCAAGGTTTGAAATGTTCTTTTATTGGCATAAGTATTCCAGGTTTTTCTGGCAGTTACATTAATGCTTTTTACCCCTTTTCCTTTGGGTGTTTCCATGGGGCCTTTAAACAGGATGCCAAGCTTTTCAATGGTTTCTTTGGCTTCGGGTGTCATACCGGTAGGGTGCCCCTGATCAAAAACCCATTTACCCATATCCACAAGCTGATACTCAAGGGGCACACCTGCTGCCTTGAAAATACTCAGGGTTGCATCCATTATTTCGGGACCTATACCATCCCCTTTAGCTACCGCTATTTTTATCATATAAAATATTTTGGAATAATGTTGAATAAAGCGCAGCAAAGGTAAGGGAGCACATGCAGGGGCAGAGATGCAAACCCGCAAAATATTGTCTTTTACAGGAATTTTAAATATTTACACTTAGTCAACCCTTTAGGATTTTATTGGTTTAACTTACTTTCGTTTTTAGGGATTAAAATATGCAATCATTAATAACACAGGGTGTAGAGGTTTCGGTTGAAACTTTTTATCAGTTTGATTATAGCCAACCTCATCAGCATGAACACATGTTTGCATACCGTATTACCCTTGGAAACCATAATCCTTTCGCCGTTCAGCTTTTAAGACGGCAGTGGTACATCTTCGACAGCAACGGCGATTACAGGCAGGTAGAGGGCGAAGGCGTAGTTGGACAACAACCTGTATTGAATCCGGGAGAAACTTTTCAATATGTAAGCGGATGTAACCTGAAAAGCGAAATGGGCAAAATGTGGGGGTATTATACCATCCTTAACCTTGACAACAAAAAAAACTTCAGGGTTGACATTCCGGAATTTCAGATGATTGCGCCCATGAAGCTGAGTTGAAAAAGTCAGGAAATTCAATATCCCGGGTCAGATAGTTGTGTGTAAGTGTAAAATAAAAATGTTTAACTTTTAAAATTGGTGAAGAATGATAATCAAATCCCAAATTAAAGGGCTTGCTACGAAAACCTTAATTGTCTTATCTGGAATGACAGTTAGCTCAGCATCAATAGCACAAGAAAAACTCTCGGCTGACTTGAAAGAATTTAAAATCACGATTGAAAAGACGAGCAAAGGGCTTATAATGCAAAGTGATAAGGGAAGTGCCTGGATTGATTTGAGCTTTAATCTTTCTAATAATAAGCCACAAGCAATCGACGAATATGGAATGACCCAATCTGGTAAGGCAGCAACAAATAAAGACCCCAA
>JALOMX010000261.1 GCA_025455245.1 Chitinophagaceae bacterium | reverse complement strand
AATCCAGTCATCAGTTCCAAAAGCTTGCCAACTAAAATGCCCACACGGGCGAAAGCCCGTGAAGGCAAAGGTTGTATCTCCCCACCCAAGGATCGGCGCAGCCAATCCAGTCATCAGTTGCAAAAGCTTGCCAACTAAAATGCCCACACGGGCGATAGCCCGTGAAGGCAAAGGTTGTAGCTCCCCTCCAAGGATCGGCAAAGCCAATCTTACCTCTTTTATTTAGTCAGGCATTTCATAAGTAAATAGACATGCAGGAAAAAAGGAGAGGGCTATCCACCGCGCATGCAGGTAGGTCAACCGGCTTAAATGCCATTTTCTTTTTAATAGTTGAAAAATTTCATGATGTATAGCCCTTTGCTGATTGATTTACATTAAAAATAAAAACCATGCACAACAAGCTTTCCATTTGATAATACAAGTGTTGGGGCCGGTAACTTAAATGCGTTTAATACATAAAATAAAGAACGCATCCACTTGCTGTTGGTTTTAATCTTTGTAAAATCTATATCAGGGGCAAGATACCACTGCCTCAATCTGGGAATATCTGTTCTGTTGATGGTTTCACCTGTTTGCGGGTCTTCCCAGATATTCTCTGTGCCGCCAAACATGCCGGTCGCCCCATAGCCCACAGCTACATTCAACCAGGGGGGTATTTTGCTCTGTTTAAAAAATGATTTCAGGTTGGCAGAAAACCAATATGTCTGACCATTATAGTCCTTTAACATTCGTTCGGGCAGGCTGCTGCCAAAGAGGTCATCGCTTCTCTCATTGAGTTGAGGGTCGCTGTACACCATTTTATGAAAACCGAACTTGTAACTGATCCGCTGTTCTTTCCAGGCAAGTTGCTGACCAATAAACAAGCCACTGCCCAGGGCATTTGCCCCGAAGTCACCCCAGCTCCATCCCCATTCCTCACTGAATCCGTCAAGCACCTCTATTACGGTAAGAAAAGCAAATCCACTCAGGCCTGCCGTAAGAACAGCCTTTTTTTCGGGCATACCGGTCCAGCGCCAACCTGCGTAGCTTGCACGGCTTAGTTGGTAAGCACTCCATGCATGCCCTACTTTATCAACCTGCAGCCATTCAGGCCAATCATTGAATGATTGGAAATTGCTCTTTGGATAATCTTTATACCAGGCTTCGTTCAACAAAATAAGGCTGCCTCCGTACAATCCTGCATGGGTACCGGCCATTATCCATGTTCTCTTTTTTTGCATTTTGGAAATACTATCCTGATAATGAAAAGAGGCAGGATTTTCGGAAAAAGAACCGGATTGTGGTTGATGCAGGGTTGACGATAGTTCCACCTCCGGTCCCTGTTCCGGGACTGCTGCAAGGGATTGTTTGCTACTGTCTGATGGTTGGGCAAATGAAAGTGAGCACACCCATGCTGCCAACAGATTCAGCCATGCCCGGAATACAAAATGGTAATTCAATATTGAAATTATTTGGTTTGTGGTGTACTGCAAACCTAAGTGAAGTTTGTTAACCCGCTTTTAATTGTGCGAAACGAATTGCCGCTTATCTTAGCCAACCATTAAAAATAAATGATCATGGATGTATCAATTCGTGCCAAAATTGACAATTGGCTTGCCGGAAGTTACGACGAAACGACTAAATCTGAAATTCGCCATTTGCTTGAAACAAATCCCGATGAACTTGTTGAAGGGTTTTACAAGAATCTTGAATTTGGTACCGGGGGGCTCCGTGGCATTATGGGTATCGGGACCAATAAGATGAACAAGTATACGGTGGGCATGGCTACCCAGGGATATGCAAATTACCTGAAGCAGGTGTTTGGAGAAAATATATCGGTGGCCATTGCACACGACAGCCGGAATAACAGCCGCTTTTTTGCAGAAACGGTTGCTGCTGTAATGGGGGCCAATGGAATCAAGGCTTACCTTTTTGAAAGCCTGAGACCTACGCCCGAATTAAGTTTTGCCATTCGACATCTTGGTTGTAAAGGCGGGGTTGTCTGTACGGCAAGTCATAACCCGAAAGAATACAACGGTTATAAAGCTTATTGGGAGGATGGTGCACAGTTGGTGCCTCCGCACGATAAAAATGTAATCATTGAGGTTGATAAAATAACGGCGGTTGAAGATGTTAAATGGAGCGGGGGAGAAGAAAATATTGTAATCATTGGTGACGAACTGGACGAGGCATATTTTAATATGGTAAAAAGCCTGAGTGTTTACCCCGATGTATGTGTCCGCCAAAGCGATCTGAAAATTGTATATACGAGCATACATGGTTCGGGCATTAAACTGGTGCCGGGTGTGCTGGAACGTTTTGGGTTTAAAAATGTAACGATCGTTGAAGAACAGGCTACACCCGACGGAAATTTTCCAACGGTACATAGTCCCAACCCGGAAGAGAAGGATGCCATGAACCTCGGACTGGCCAAGGCAAAGGAAATTGATGCCGACATATTACTGGGTACTGATCCCGATGCTGATCGAGTAGGGATAGGTATTAAGGACAACGATGGTAACTGGGTACTGATGAATGGAAACCAAACCGCTGTTCTTGCCTTTAATTATATGATTGAAGCCCGCAAGGCAAAAGGTGTCGCGCAACCCAACGATATGGTCATCAAAACCATTGTTACCTCCGATATGATCAATCGTTTTGCAGCAGCCAACGGCGTGGCCTGCTACGATGTGTTGACCGGGTTTAAGTATATCAGTGAGATGATCAGGGAAAAGACCGGAGTTGAGAACTATATCATTGGCGGCGAAGAAAGCTATGGCCTTATGATTGGAGATCAGGTACGGGATAAGGATGCGGTAAGTGCTGTAGCTCTTTTATGTGAAATGGCTGCCTATGAAAAGGATAAGGGACGCAGCCTTTACCAGAAATTGCTCGATCTTTATGTAGAATATGGTTGCTTTCAGGAACATTTGATCAGCATTACCAAAAAGGGCATGAACGGGCAAAAGGAGATTGCTGAAATGATGGAAAGTTACCGGAGCAATCCTCCAAAGGTATTGGGCGGAACGGCCGTAAAAACCCTGCTTGATTACCAGTTACAAACGGGAACCAACCTTGCTGACGGCAGCACTTTTTCCATTGATTTGCCCAAGAGTAATGTATTACAGTTTGTACTCGAAGACGGAAGCAAGGTAAGTGCAAGGCCAAGCGGTACCGAGCCAAAGATCAAGTTCTACTTTAGTGTAAATGCTCCGCTCGACAGCCCGGATAATTATCATGCTGTAAAAAAAGGACTTGATGTACGAATACAATCCATTATTTCAGATATGGCTTTGTAAGTTGTTTGATACGCTTTAATTTGAAGTTTAATTATACGTTGCCGGTGCCGGTGTTTTTCAACATTGGCACCGGCAATTCGTTTTGAGAGTAGTGACTGCCTGTGATTGCTTTTATGCCTGGATTTTTTTGGAGGATACTTCCTTTTTTACCGTTCCGAAAACTATGTACACTAAACCTTCCTGTGAAAAAGGAATGGCAACCATTAAAAAAATAAATATAGATTCCGGATGATGGTGTACCTCTATATTTACGGCCAAAATTAAACTTTTAACAATGAGAAAACTTTCAATCCTTTTGTTGTTGTTTGTACTTGTAACACAAACAACTTTTGCCGCATTTGTACAGCAAACAGGTCCCGCAAATGAATCAGCCTCTTCCAGCCAGGCTTCTGAACAAGTCAAATCCCAGATGGAGCGGGAATCCGGAAGTATTGACGGACGTAAATTGTCGCTCCTTGAACGCTGGCAGTATAAAAAAATTCAGCGAAAGATCCAGAAAAACCATTCAGCTATTTTTCCTGAAAGAGATGAACTGACCGAAGGGTTTCAGGCACTTCCATTTTTCGGATCTATTCTTACCTGTGGTCTTTTATGGTTGATCATGTTGTTTACTGCCCGCGACCGTAATGCACTCCGTTGGGCAGGAAATGGTATTGCGATCCTGGCCATTGCATTTTCAGTTGCCTCTATCATTGCATTGGTTAGCTATTAATACCCAAAAAAAAATTTGTACAGCCCGTGCATATCGTACGGGTTTTTTGTTTTCGCTTACTGAGCGAAGCCTTTATCTTGCACTGCCCCTGGGAAAGATAAGCTTATGAAG
>JALOMX010000260.1 GCA_025455245.1 Chitinophagaceae bacterium | reverse complement strand
GCAACGTCGGTAATTTCACTCCTGTTGGGTTTCACCCTGTCCATCATACTTTCCATCATCTGCGTTGCAACGATCACCGGCTTGGCGCGGTGCATGCATTTGCGGATAATCTCTTTTTGAATCATGGGTACTTTTTCTACAGGCATCTCAACCCCAAGATCACCACGGGCAATCATTATGGCGTCACTTTCAAGAATGATATCCCTGATATTGGTAATGGCTTCCGGCTTTTCAATTTTTGCAATGATCTTGGTTTTGCTCTTTTTCTCTTCAAGTTTACTGCGAAGGATAACAAGGTCCTTTACACTGCGTACAAATGAAAGCGCAACCCAATCACACTGTTGCTCAATAATGAAATCAAGATCGGCAAGGTCTTTTTCGGTCAGCGCCGGTAATGAAATTTTTGTATCCGGGAGATTGATACCCTTTTTTGACGAAAGTATTCCTCCGATAGTAACTTCAACTTTTACATCGCGTGTTTTGGTAATTTCCTTTACAATTACTTCAATCTTTCCATCATCGATCAATATCTTATTACCCAACTTAACATCGCCTGCAAGGTTGGGATAGCTTACATAAATCTGTTCTTTGTTGCCAACACATTTTTCATTGGTAAAAGTCAGGATATCGCCCGGTTCAACTTCTATCCCGTTATTTTCTATTTCGCCAACCCTCAGTTTCGGACCCTGTAAATCTGCAAGGATCGCTACGTTAAAAGGTTCTTCTTTGTTGATCCTTCGGATATTTTCTATAACAGCAAGTTTATCTTCATGCGAACCATGCGAAAAGTTGAGCCTGAAAACATTGACCCCGGCCCTCACAAGGTTGACCATCGTTTCATAAGTACTTGAAGCAGGACCAATGGTTGCAACGATTTTGGTTTTTTTATTACTGTGTTCAAAGCCTGCAGCTTTATCCATGTTGGCATGCAGGTACTTACTAATATTTTTTGACATAGTTTATATATAATCGCTTTAATGAAATCTTATTCGAAGCGTTAAAGATAAAAGGATGAGGCAATTTATTGCAGATTGTTTATGAAGCCAGGATTTTTACAATTTTCAGCCAGTTGGTGTCAATCTTATTTTTTGATTTTAATGCCTGTTTTAAGGGGATGTAATTCATCTTGTTGTTCATAATACCAACCATTACATTTCGCCTGCCTTCCAAAAGACTTTCAACGGCATGAAATCCCATACGGCTTGCAATCAGCCTGTCCATGCAGGAAGGCGAACCACCTCTCTGAATATGCCCAAGGATACAAACACGGACATCTGCTTTCGGCAACCTTTCTTTTATGGCTTTGCCAACAGCATCCCCGCCGCCAAAATCATCCCCTTCCGCTACCACAATCAGGTTGACAAGCTTTTTACGCTTTTCTTTTTCCATCATGTTTTTGATGATATCCTCAATGTTTGTTTTGGTTTCCGGAATAAGGATGTTTTCTGCCCCGGTGGCTATTCCGCTATGCAGGGCTATATAACCTGCGTCCCTTCCCATGACTTCCACTACAAAAAGACGGTCGTGCGCATCCATCGTATCCCTTATTTTATCAATTGCTTCAACCGCTGTATTTACGGCAGTATCAAAACCAATGGTAAAATCCGTTCCCGCAATGTCTTTGTCAATAGTTCCCGGTAGCCCTATACAGGGGATATCAAATTCCTCACTGAAAATGTCGGCACCCGTAAAACTACCGTCACCCCCAATGACTATCAATCCGTTTATTCCAAGATTCTTCAGGTTATTATAGGCAATCTGCCTTCCTTCTGATGTTCTGAATTCTTTACTCCGGGCTGTTTTTAAGATGGTACCACCTCTCTGAATAATATTGGCAACCGAACGGTTATCCATTCTATGAATATCATTTTCAATCAAACCTGCATATCCTCTGTAAATTCCATACACTTCAAGACCGAAATAATTTCCTGTTCGTACAACAGCCCTGATCGCTGCATTCATTCCCGGGCTATCCCCCCCCGATGTGAGAACCCCTATTTTGGTTATTTTTTTTTCCATATTGGATTTAAATATTCATTCTTTATTTCTATGACCCATGTTAATGGGTATTTTGTTGTATTTTCTCCTGTGTATTTCATACACATTTCAGGTCAAAAATAAGGTATTTAATTTTGCGGATGTTTTCAGTGGCAAATATTAAATATTATCCTAAACCTCCTATATTGCTTCAGTTTTCTTAAACTAATCAATTGTTTTCAAGATGGATGCAAAGTAGTTTGCCTGGATTAATTGATTATGACATTTTTTACACAAGGAAAAAAAATTGTATGAAATACTATTTATTGTTTTTAATTCTGTTATCCGGTTCCTTAAAAATGAACGCTCAAATGATTTATCCTGAATCCCGAAAAGAAAATGTAGTCGATAATTACCATGGCACTAAGGTGGCAGATCCTTACCGTTGGCTCGAAGATGATAATAGTGAAGAAACCAAAAGCTGGGTGAAGCAACAAAATCTGCTGACATTCGGCTATCTGGAAAAAATTCCATTCAGGCAAAAGATCCGCAACAGGCTTGAAGAAATCTGGAATTTCCCAAAATATTCCTCGCCATCAAAAGAGGGTTCATATTACTATTTTTTCAAAAATGACGGTTTGCAGAATCAGTCAGTTTTATACAGGCAAAAAGGATTGAATGGTGAGTCCGAAGTGTTTATTGATCCCAATACCCTCAGCAAAGAAGGGATAGCAGCGCTCGGGTCACTTAATTTCAGTCACCGGTCAAAATATTGCGCCTACACTGTCAATAAAGCAGGCAGCGATTGGAGTGAAGGATTTGTTATGGATGTTGAATCGAAGAAATTACTGAATGATAAAATTGAATGGATCAAGTTCAGTGGACTTAGCTGGAAAGGTGATGAAGGTTTTTTTTATAGTCGTTATCCAAAACCCGATGAATCCGCAGCGCTCAGTGGTCAGAACCAATTCCATAAGGTATATTATCACAAGATAGGCACCCCGCAGGAAGATGATGTACTCGTGTTTGAAGACAAGGATAATCCGTTACAATATCACTTTGCTTTCGTTACCGAAGATCATCAATATCTCATTTTAAATAAAAGCAAAGGGACAAGTGGCAGTGAAATTCTGGCAAAGAAAATTTCAGATGGATTGAATGCACCTTTCAAACTGATCTTTAAAGGGTTTGAATTTGATGCGAATGTTTTCTATAGTGAAGGTGATATTTTATTTGTTCAAACCAATAAGTCGGCACCCAATTTTAAGGTAGTAGGAATTCCTTTTTCCAATCCGGAGGAAAGTAACTGGAAAACAATCATACCGGAATCGAAAGAAGTTATTGAATCTGTGGGTTCAGCCGGTGGATTTTTATTTGTTTCTTATCTGAAAGATGCAAGCAGCATGGTAATCCAATATGATCTTAAAGGAGGCAGGGTGAGGGATATTCAATTGCCCGGAATTGGTACAGTGTCGGGGTTTGGGGCCAAGAAGGAAGATAATGAATTGTTTTATTCCTTCACCACATTTACACAACCTGCCACGATTTTCAGGTTTGATGTGCCATCCGGCAAGAGTGATTTGTTTCGCAGGTCTGAAGTCAGATTTAATCCTGAAGAATTTACAACGGAACAGGTGTTTTTTACCAGTAAGGATGGTACAAAAGTTCCTATGTTTTTGAGTTATAAAAAAGGAATGATTAAGAATGGGAACAATCCGGTACTGCTTTACGGATACGGGGGATTCAACATCCCGCTTACACCTGCATTCAGCATCAGTAATCTTTTCTTTATGGAACAGGGCGGGATTTATGCATCGGTAAATCTGCGTGGAGGAAATGAATATGGTGAAACATGGCACAAAGCGGGTATGCTCGATAAAAAGCAAAATGTATTTGATGACTTTATCGGAGCTGCTGAATATCTCATTAAGGAAAATTATACCAAACCATCAAAACTTGCCATCCGGGGAGGAAGCAACGGTGGACTCCTTGTCGGAGCTTGTATGACACAAAGGCCCGAGCTTTTTAAAGTGGCGCTTCCTGCCGTTGGGGTTATGGATATGCTGCGCTTCCAAAAGTTTACCGTGGGCTTTGGATGGGTTGTAGAATATGGAAGCAGCGACAATGC
>JALOMX010000019.1 GCA_025455245.1 Chitinophagaceae bacterium | reverse complement strand
TTTATACCATGAAATTTTTTACAGTATTTATCCTTTCTGCCTTGACTGCTTATGCAGCTTTTCTGTTTTCAGATATTACACCCTGGTGGATGTTTGCCGTTGGTGCCTTTCTTGCAGGTTGGGCAGTGCCGGTATCTGCATTTAAAACATGGATGGCAGGTTTCTCAGGCGTTTTTGTTGCCTGGGCGGTATTATGTTTTATTGCCAACGATGGCAATAGCGGAATACTGGCTGCAAAAATGTCCCTGATTTTGCCATTACAGGGGTCAGGTATTGCCCTTATCCTGATATCGGCGCTTGTGGGGGCTTTGGTTGGCGGCTTTGCGGCCATGACGGGTTCTTTCCTGAGGAGAAAGCCTGTTAAATAATTTTACAAAAACTTATGTAATATATCAGCGTTATTTGTGTCGCATAAATAAAAACACTCACCTATGCACACAGGTCGTACGCTCTTAGCAGTATGCATTTTATCCATTGTTTCACTCGGTTATTTACATGCCCAAACCCTGAAAGGAACTGTAACTGACTCATCGGGCAAACCACTGCCTTTTGCCTCAGTTTACCTGAAAGGTTCTAAAAAAGGTACCACGACCAATAATGACGGTCGCTACCAATTGGAATTGCAACCCGGAAGCTACACGATTTCATGTAACTATATCGGTTATTCTAAACAGGAAAGAACCGTTTCGCTGGAAAGGGGCGAGGTCCGTTTGATGGACTTTACCCTTAAAGAAAATCAGGTAGAATTGGATGAAGTGGTAGTGAAGGCAGGCGCTGAAGATCCTGCTTATGAAATCATGAGAAATGCGATCGCAAAAAGAAAGGTCCATCTTTCCGAAACATCCGAAATACAGGCCATGGTTTACATGAAGGGTTTGATCCGAACCCTTAAGCTTCCCAAGTCTATCATGGGGCAGAAAGTTCAGATCAATACCGATGTTTTTGACAGTTCAGGAAAAGGGATCATCTACTTTAGTGAATCGTTGACCAAATATACCCGGCGGAAAGACGGAACGTATAAGGAAGAAGTTGTATCGGCAAAAGTGAGCGGAAACAGCAGTGGATTTGGGTTTAACAATCCCAATGATCTTGATGTGAATTTTTATGAAAACAACATTTCTCTGCAGGGAATGAACAGCCGGGGCTTTGTGTCACCACTTCATGAAAATGCATTTCATTTTTACCGGTTTAAATACATGGGGTCTTTTTATGAGGATGGACGCGAAGTCAACAAGATTAAGGTAATTCCAAGAAGAAAATATGAACCGCTTTTTGCAGGTGGTTATATCAATATCATTGAAAAAAGCTGGCGGATTCACAGTGCATACCTTACCCTCAATAAAGCATCGCAAATTGAGGTAGTTGATTCTCTTGAAATTATACAGGAAATGTACCCTGCCGAAAAGGAGATTTGGGTACCGAGGTATACACATATCAAAGCAGAATTTGGGGCACTTGGTTTTAAGGCTGCTGCCGATTTCGCATCTGTTTATTCTGAATATGTTTTGGAAGAAAAACCAACAGCTTTCTGGCGTGAAAAGGTTATAAAGTCCATCGATACTTCTGCCAATAAGAAAACCATGGCCTATTGGGATAGCCTGCGACCGATACCGTTGAGCGAGGAAGAGGCAAAGGATTATGTGAAAAAAGATGTATTGGAAAAAAAGCTAAAGGATCCCAAATATCTCGATAGCCTTGATAAAAGATCCAACAGGGTAGGGGTAATGGGGATTTTGTTGCAGGGAGAAACATTTATAAACAGTGCCAAAAAAACAAGTTTTGATATTTCTCCGTTGCTCACCAATATTCAATACAACACGGTAGAACAATGGACTTTTTGTTTTGAACCGCAACTGCGTCGTTGGTCGGATACCGGAGCCTTTACGTTAAGTCCAAGGATTCGTTATAACACAGGATTTAACCGGTTGTATGCCGATGTTACTTTTAATAAAAGAATCGGAAAAAATTATGACAAGCGTTGGAACCTTGGGTTGTCGGGTGGAAGGTATATGTTTCAGATTAATCCGGATAACCCCATAGGTCCTTTGAATAATACCCTTGCCACTTTGTTGTACACCCGCAACTTCATGAAAATTTATGAAAAATCCTATGCAGCGGTTTCTGCACGTAAAACCATAGGCACAGGACTGTCTATGTCGGCAAGGGTTGCTTTTGAAGAGCGCCGGCCTCTTGAAAATACCGATACAAGCTATACATGGCGCAGGTACAAGGACCGCAGTTTTACCAGTAATTATCCGGAGGAACTGCCAGAAGGGAACTTTAACCTGCATCAGGCTTTTTTAACCACCTTGAGTTTCCGCTACCAGCCCGGAGTAAAATACATTCAGTATCCCGACCGTAAAATACCTGTTCCGAGTGAAGCCCCTGTTTTTTCATTAGTACTTACCAAAGCGTGGGCCAATATTTTTGGCGCCGATGAGCAATTCGGAAAGTGGAGATTTACCGTCACGGATGAAATGAACATGCGACTTGGCGGATCGCTGAGATACAACATCGGGGCAGGCGGATTTATTAATAATGAAGCTGTGCAATTACCCGATTATCAGCATTTCATGGGTAATCAAACCATTGTTATCAGCATTTCATGGGTAATCAAACCATTGTTGCTTCGCCCTTTATCAGAAGTTTCCAACTCGCCCCGTACTATGCAAACAGCACGGCAGAAGGTCTGTATGCAAACGGGCATCTCGAGTGGCACCTCAACGGACTGCTTACCAATAAAATACCGCTGTTTCGCAAAACCAATATAGGGCTTGTTACGGCAATGCTTTTTATGTTGATCAGAAAAGGAATTATTCTGAAATGTTTATCGGCCTTGAGAATATTTTTAAATTCCTTCGGGTTGATTACGTATGGGGGTATGATGGCAATGCAGGTAAATGGGTAAACGGTGTGGTCATTGGATTTGGCGGGCTTTTTTCCGGCAATGGAATTGAATAGGAGTCTTCGTTCCGATATTTTTACCTTTGCCGCAAATTTCCCGTAACCAAAAGAAAACACACTTATGGCACTCATAAAATCGATATCCGGTATTCGCGGAACAATGGGCGGCAGGCCCGGCAATGGTTTGACCCCTCCCGATGTAGTAAGATTTGCTGCTGCTTATGGTACCTGGCTTTTAAACAGGCATCATAACTGTAAGGTTGTCATCGGAAGAGATGGGCGCATCAGCGGTCCCATGGTCAGTCAGCTTGTTATTCATACCCTTTCCGGTCTTGGTATTCATGTTGTTGATCTTGGTATCAGCACGACTCCAACAGTTGAATTTGCCGTTCCTCTTGAAAATGCCTCAGGCGGTATCATCCTCACGGCAAGTCATAATCCCCGGGAATGGAATGCCCTGAAGCTATTGAATGAAAAGGGAGAATTCCTGAGTGGTGCAGATGGCGCGGAAGTTCTTTCTATTGCCGAAACGGAGGCCTTTCATTTTGCCCCTGTAGATAAACTTGGAAAAATTGAGTCAGATTCCACCTATGGGGAAAAACACATCAGGGCAATTCTTGATTATCCACTGGTAAACCGTAAGGCAATTGCATCCCGTAATTTCAGGGTGGTTGTAGATGCCATTAACAGTTCCGGTGCCATCTTTGTACCTGCCTTGTTGAAAGCACTTGGTGTGCAGGAAGTTATTGTATTAAATGAAGAGGTTACGGGCAATTTTGCCCATAATCCCGAACCATTACCCGAACATCTTACAGAACTGAGCGCTGCTGTTGTTAAGCACAAAGCTGATATGGGTATTGTGGTTGATCCGGATGTGGACAGGCTTGCATTTGTTTGTGAGGACGGTGACATGTTCGGCGAAGAATACACCCTTGTAGCCGTGGCCGATTATGTTTTATCGAAGCGTCAAGGCAATACCGTTAGCAATATGAGCAGTACCAAGGCTTTGCGTGAAATCACCGAAACGCATGGTGGACGGTATTTTCCAAGTGCTGTGGGCGAAGTGAATGTGGTAACAAAGATGAAGGAGGTTGAAGCCGTAATCGGAGGAGAAGGCAACGGAGGAATCATTGTACCCGACTTTCACTACGGACGCGATGCATTGATTGGTATCGCTTTATTCCTTTCTCATGTAGCCGAATCAGGTAAAAAACTTAAAGCCCTCCGGAAAACTTACCCGGAATACATCATCAGCAAGAATAAAATTGAACTGAATGAAGGGCTTGATGTCTATAAGATATTCGAAGGAATTAAGGAAAAATACAAAGCGCATCCTGTTAATACAGATGACGGTTTGAAAATTGAATTTGAAAATGACTGGGTTCATTTACGGACAAGCAATACCGAACCCATCATCAGGATTTACAGTGAAAGCGATTCGGAAACCAAGGCCAATAACATAGCGATGAAGCTGATAAGGGATATAAAGGAGGCGATGTAAAGAAGGTTGAGGTTGAGGTTAAGGATAAGGGTGAGCTTGAGGTTAAGGTTGAGGAATACATGAGTATGTAGATGGATGAGAGTAATTGAATATATGTGGGAGGTGTGTGCCATTCCAAATGAAACAAATACGATGAAAATAGTCCTTAAACTTTTTTTTGTAATTCTTACCATGATCTATGGTTGCAAGAATCCTAGTATTCAGGATCAAGCTGGTGACCTGGCGAAATTGGACAATTTGAACAGGGAACTTTCTAAACTTAATGACCTGAAGAACAAATTTGAAAAGCCTTCGCAAACGTTTAAAGTTGATACTGATAAACCGAGGAGCATAACAGGCAAGGAGGGGACAAGAATTTTTATTAATCCCAATGACCTAATAACAGAAAGTGGGAAACCGGTAGGACCCGATATTGAAGTTGAATTAAAAGAGTTGACAAAGCAAAGCGAATTATTATTATCAAATGCACAGACAGTTTCAGATGGTGAATTGCTTATTTCCGGAGGCGCTTATTACATACAAATGACTTCAAGTGGGGAAACTTTGAAATTAAAAGAAGGAAAAACGTTAAAAGTTCAATTTCCAAACATTTCAAAAAGAGAAATGAAACTTTATTATGGTGAGAGAAATCAATTAGGATTGATGAATTGGAAGGAAACAAACATAAAATTTGTACCATCTAAACAGTTAGAGAGACCCAAATTAAAAGATACAGTAATAATAAAGAAGCAACAAAAATCTGATATTGATGCTATACTTGACTATGTAGATAGTGGTTATAATCCAACGCCAGAGGAAAAGAAGAAAAATATTGACCTTAGAAAAAATATTGAAATTGCAACTAAGGTTTATGAAGAAATTGGCCTTGATAAAATGGAATGGATTAATTGCGATATAGAGTTAAGCCCTGAAAATGCAACCAATTTATACGTTAATTTTTATCCAGAGGACAGTGTTAAATACTCTAATGTATATTTAGTATTTAAAGACATAAATAGTGTAATTCAATCGTATTACTTTTCGGAAGATCCTCCGATTTTTAAGAATTTACCAACAGGCTATAATGCAAAATTAATTGCTTATACTGTGAGAGGATCAAAGGTTTTTGGGTTTTCACAAGACATAAAAATCAGTAAGGATCAAAAAATTACTGTAAAGCTTAAAGAATTGAATGAAAGGGAGTTTAAAACACTACTTAGCAAATAATTGAAAAGAAATGAACGGCACACAACATTGCATTTGTAAAAGCACGGCAGACAGAACTCGGCTGTGCAGAAGCTAAAAATTAATCTATTGTGCAGGTTCTGGGCGGAAAAGCCCTGAAATCCGTGCTTTCACAAATGCATTTACGGTTTGGCAGGAAGCCTGAGTTTGAGGAAATGAAATGAACAGAAATGAGAGGATCATATTGATGTTGATGGCTGCGGTGAATTTCACACACATCCTCGACTTTATGATTATGATGCCGCTCGGGAATTTTTTGATGCCTTATTTTGATATTGATGCGGGTGCTTTCTCCAGGGTTGTAGCTGCGTATAATTTCGCGGCATTTGTTACCGGTATTCTTGCTTCTTTTGTTGTAGATCATTTTGACCGGAAAACTGTCCTTGTATTTGGGTATGCAGGTTTTTTGATTGGCACCTTACTGTGTGCTCTTGCCCCAACCTTTTTGTTGCTGATGGGTGCAAGGATCATTGCAGGTTTGTTCGGCGGGTTGATCGGTGCACAGGTTTTAAGCATTGTTGCCGATTTGGTGCCTTATGAAAGAAGAGGGCGTGCAATGGGTTGGCTTATGGCTGCTTTTTCACTTGCATCGGTCATAGGTGTACCGCTTGGACTTTACCTTGCCCGGTTTTTCAACTGGCATGCCCCATTTTATTTTATAGTGATTATTGGTTTAATAGTTTTTGCTGCCATAATAAAATACGTCCCCTCCATTACAGGGCATCTGAACGTTGGTGTCAGAAAAATCAATGTCTACCAAACCCTCCATACCATTTTCAGTGTTCCGACACAACGTGCCGCAATGTTGCTTTCGGGCAGCATTATGATGGGACATTTTATGATCATTCCTTTTATCAATCCATTTATGGAATATAATGTCGGGTTTACCCGGGAGCAAACACCCCTTATTTACATGGTAGGAGGAGCAACTACCATCATAAGCGGTATCCTGTGGGGACGCCTTGCTGACCATTATGGTAAACTCCGCATTTTTCTGATCTCGGGGATATTGTCCCTGATCCCAATCCTTCTGATTACCAATATGCCGAAGTGGCCTTTTGCATGGGTCCTGCTGCCTTTTGCCTTTTGGTTTGGCATGGCCAATGGACGGACCATAACCCTTCAGGCCATGGTGAGTCAGGTGGTGCAACCGGAAAGCCGGGGCAGCTTTATGAGTTTCAACAGCAGTATGCAGCAGCTCTTTACAGGCGGTGCAAGCCTGCTTGCAGGTTGGATCGTTTATAGCGACAGCAGTCATAGAATTTTCAATTATCCGGTACTTGGTTTTATCAGTGCCGGTATCATTGCAGTCTGTATGTTGCTTGCACTGAGGCTTAAAGTAAAATGATTAACAGCTTTTATTGGATGCTGTGCAACAAAACTCTATTTTTGGAACCACCGAAAAATCATTTTCCCATACATGGATCCTTTGTTTGAAGAACGTACCGACCTGACCCGCCTGCGGAGCGCCATGCAGGCCATCCGTGAATCGATTGCTCAGATTATTGTTGGGCAGCATGATATGATAGACCTGATGATGGCAGGGCTGCTGAGCGACGGGCATATCCTGATTGAAGGGGTACCGGGTGTTGCAAAAACCCTGAGCGCCAAACTGCTGGCAAAAACGCTTGATGTTCCCTTTTCAAGGTTGCAGTTTACCCCCGATTTGATGCCAAGCGATGTGCTCGGTACTTCGGTTTTTAATCCTAAGGATACCGAGTTTCAGTTTAAGCAGGGGCCCATATTCAGCAGTGTCGTTTTAATTGATGAAATCAATCGTGCCCCGGCTAAAACACAATCCGCCTTATTTGAGGTAATGGAGGAACGACAGGTTACCATTGATGGGAAAACCTACCCCATGCAAAAACCGTTTATGGTGATTGCTACCCAAAACCCTATTGAACAGGAAGGCACTTACAGGTTACCGGAGGCGCAGCTCGACCGTTTCATTTTTAAAATCAATGTCGGGTATCCTACCCTTGAAGAAGAAGTTTCGATCCTGGAAAAGCAGCAGCAGTCCACAGCAGGCGAGCAACTTGCCCATATTGAACCGGTATTGCATGCAGAAGACCTGCTGCAATTCAGGCAAATGGTCCGTCAGATGGTGGTTGAACCCAAACTGCTGCAATACATAGCAACCATAGTGGGCGAAACCCGCTCCAATTCAGCGCTTTATCTCGGAGGTTCTCCAAGGGCGTCGCTTAGTATTCTGCAGTCGTCGAAAGCCCTTGCAGGCTTACGTGGCCGCGATTTTGTGGTGCCCGATGATATACTGACCGTTATACCCAATGTACTCAGGCATCGTATAATGCTTACCCCCGAAAAGGAAATGGAAGGCATTACACCCGATGAAATGATCAGGCGGATTGTAGATAAAGTTGAAGTACCACGCTGATTCTTCCTTACATAATTTTTACAGTAGGTTTGGCATCTGCATCAAGATTAGGCTTTTTTGGCTTTTTGCCGAATTCAGCTGTATTGTTATCCGGCGCCCTGTCAATCAGTTTCAGATAAGGATCAATACCGGCGGAAACAGGCTTCTCGGAAACCATAAATTTGAATGTTTTTTCCGGGGCATCCATCCATACTTTTTTCAACAATAAGGTTCTCTCTTTGCTTCCCTTTCCTGGAGGATTTTTTGCGAAGATGCCTATATCAATCAGGTCAAGCACTTCTCCCTTCGATTGCCTGCCACTGCTGTCGGCATAGTATTTTGCAGACCCCACGGTAAGGGTTACTTCATAAGCAGCGCTTCCGATTTCCTTGTAAGAAAGGTCTTTTACATAATTTTCATATATGGTTATTTTTTCAAGCATATCGGTAATCGAATACCGCAGGCTATCGGGAGAAACAGCTTTTATCTCATCCACCAATGCAATGGTATTTGCATAAAGCGGCCCCTTGAATTTGTATTTGTTCAGGTAGGCCCTGATAGCTGCATTCAGTTTGGCTTCACCTATCAGGTCTTTTAATGCATAAAAAACAACACTGCCTTTGTTGTAATGAATATATTGTTGATTTTCACAATACATCAGGGCCTTCTCACCTTTGCCTTCAACAGTCCTTCCAAGCAGGTACCTGTCCATTTCCCTTTTTAAGAACTTCTTCATCGATTCCGGTCCGTATTCTTTTTCCATCACCATCAGGGCGCTGTATTGGGAGAGGCTTTCCGACAACATAGCCGAACCTGCCACTTTGGCCTCCGCCACCTGATGACCCCACCATTGGTGTGCCACTTCGTGTGCAGTTACATAAAATGGGAAATCAATGGCGTCCGGTTCATCGCTGACCTTTGAAATAAAGCCCATACTTTCTGAAAAGGGTATGGTGTTGGGAAAAGATTGTGCAAAGCTGCGGTCGCGCGGAAATTCAAGGATGCGTACCTGACGGTGCTGATAAGGGCCAAAGTTCGCGGTATAGTATTCCAACGATTTTTTTATTCCCTTCATCATCCGGTCAAGATTATACTCATGCCCTTTCTGATAATATATTTCAATATTTATATTTTTCCATTTGTCTTTTTTGATCTGATAATCTCCGCTGAGTATGGAATAGAAATGCATCATCGGGCTATCCATTTTATAACTGAAATAGTGCCTTCCGTTTTCCTTCCATTCTTTTTCAAGATAGCCCGGCGCTACGGCAATCTGTCCCTCGTTGGTGCTTACTGTAGCTTCAAATTGAATCCAGTCCGAATTGTAAGAGAGGATATTGTTTTGCAAAGCAAGCGTGTCGTCTGTTTTGGCCATGCGCGATCTTGCCGGTAATCCATACTTTTTTCTCGCGCTGTTTTCAGTCAGTTCTCCATCCGGATTGTATCCAATGGTGGGGAAGTAAGCATAGTTGATAAAGGTTCCGTTTAATTCTATGGGAGAACTCATTTTGTCGAACAACCCCCTTGGTTCATAATACATTTCAAATGACAATGAAATGCTGTCTCCCGGTTGCATGGTATTTTTAAGTGATACAATTTTTACCCCAAATTCACTGTCGTTAGATATCTCAGTAAAAGGTACATCCGGCTGAAATTTGGGGTAATGGTAAGGACTTTTCTTTCCACCGAAATATTCAAGGAAAAGCGTATCAACCGGGCTGCCTGATCTGTTTACAAGCAGGTATTTCCCTTTGGCTGTAAAGGTTCTTTTGTCGGTAAAAAAATCGGTGTTTACAGAAACCGAAGCAATTCTTGGCTGTGCGAGTTTTCGGAACCTGCCATACTTCTTTTCCATTTCTGCAGTTCGCTGCTGGCTTTCTTCAGGGCTTGTATACGGTATTACAATTCTGTTCTGATAGAAAATAAAAGCGCCTGTTAGTAAAGCTACAGCAAGTGCGCCGTATTGAATGCCTTTAAACACAGGTGTTTGCACGTATTCATTAAGCTTCCATCTTTTTTTGATGGATTTCTCCTTGCCCCTCGGGTAAACTGCAATGGCAAGCATTATGAGAAAACCAACTATGCCAAACCAATAGCCGCGGTAAAAAAACCATGTAGTAAAGGCGCCACCGTAACCCTTCAGGTCCGACCATGAAAGTGATACCCCCGAGCTGTTAAATTGAACAAGGTCAATATCCCATTCAAGCAGGTTGAAAACAATAGGCAGGATAACAATCGGCAAAAGGCATAAAAAGAATCCAAGAAATTTGTTGCCAACATAAACCTGGATGGCCAGACAAAAACCGATTAATACTGCCTGTCTTGCAAGTCCTGTTAATATAAAAACAAGGTATTGAACCGGCGATATATCCGTAACCCCATTGTACAATTGGATGAGTATGCCGGCTAATGCGGCCAATACATAAACCACTGCCGTTGCAAGAAGGAGACCGGTAAACTTTGCCATGAATAAGGTACTGTTGCCCGCAGGAGTGGTGCCGATCATTTCATCCATTTTTACTTCCCGTTCACGCCAGATGGTGGTGCCGGCATAGAAAATAATAAAAATGATCAGAAAGAAACTGATACCTCCCTGAAGGATTTCAATCATGGAATAGGTAACAAGGTAGGTAGCTTCTTCAAGTATATTTTCCCTGAATTGTAGTACGAGCAGCACAATACCTACCATTAAACCACACATGATTAAAAAGAAAACACTTCGTATGATTTTCCTGAATTCCAGTTTTGAGATCCACCATATCTGATTTTTACTTGCACCTGCAGAAAAATCCTGTACAACGGTGGGCATATCTGCCAGCGAGAATACTGCAGGCGGGGTTTCCGTTTGCGAACGGTTTTCTTTTCTGCCAAATAACCTGAGCGGTTCCAGGAACTGTGAAAACCTGAACCGTACAAAACTAAATGCACATATCGCAATGCCTATTCCTGTCCAAAGCAATCGGTTGTACAGCAATTGTCCGGTCAGGGGAATGAGTTTTTCATTTTTTTCAAAAGGGGTCCAGTATTCTGTAACATAGCTGAATGCAAGTGATCCCGTAGGGTCCAAGAGCGCTGCTAACTGCTTGTTTTCAACGTCTGATGAAATACTGTCCATCAGGAACTGTACGACCATCAGTACGAGGGCAACGGCATAGGCTGCAACCGTAGTGCGGGTGTACGTGGTAAGCGAGAAAAAGATAACGCTGAAAATGAACAGATTGGGCAGTGTGAAAAAGATGAAAGGCTGAAGAAAATTCATCACCTTAAATGGCCCCATAGTGGGTGTTCCGATACCGAACAATGTGCCTGCAAAGTAACCAAGCACCATTCCCGAAACAATCAGTACAGCCATCAGAAAAACACCGCTGAACCTTCCAAAGAAATAGGCTTCTTTTGATATGGGTTTGGTGAAAAAGAACATGTGCGTATTGTACTGATAATCCTTTTGGATGGCGGTAGCTACAATATTGATCTGCATGATGCTGACCAATAAACTGAAAAGGATACCTGAGCCCAGCAAAATACCTGATACTGCATATGCAGAATTAAAGATCTGAAAAGTGTCGGACGATGAAGTGTCAAAAACGCCCGCAACAGCCATACCCATAAAAAAGGTAAGGAGAAAGAAAACGGAAAAGTATATGTAGGTTCCGGGCTTTTTGAAAGCCGACTTTATTTCAAAAAGAAAAATTTCAGTAAACATAAGGGGTGTTAGTTTTTGTGGATCGAAGAAAAGTAAACGTCTTCAAGGGTTGCATCTGCCTGATCAAATGCTTCATCGGGCTTGTCATCGGCATACACATGAATCAGCATTTTTCCTTCGGAAACATGATGTGATATGACCTGAAATGCTTTCTTGAAATCGGGTAATTGTTCTTTATCAATCGAAGCCTGCCAGATTTTTCCCTGAACGGTTTCCACGGCTTGCTTCGGTGTTCCTTCCAGTAAAATGCGTCCTTTGTTCATCACTACCATTTGATTGCACAATGATTTTACATCATCAACAATATGGGTGGAAAGGATCACAATGACCTGTTCTCCGATCTCGCTCAACACATTGTGAAAGCGATTGCGTTCGGCGGGGTCGAGGCCTGCGGTAGGCTCATCCACAATGACCAGTTTCGGGTTTCCGAGCAGGGCCTGTGCAATGCCAAAGCGTTGACGCATACCACCGGAGTATTCACTCACATTCCTTTTACGTACCTCGTACAGGTTGGTTTGTTGCAGCAAAGCATCAACAAGTTCACGACGTTCTTTTTTGTTCGTTATTCCTTTCAGCACTGCAAAATGTTCAAGCAGTGTCAGAGCGCTTACCTTAGGGTAAAAGCCAAAATCCTGCGGCAGATAACCAAGCACTTTTCGCAGTTCGGTTTTTTGGTTCACCACATCAATGTCGCCAAGGTGAATGCTTCCACTATCGGGGTCCTGCAGGGCTGCCACTGTGCGCATGAGGGTTGATTTACCGGCGCCGTTAGGTCCAAGCAGGCCAAACATGCCTTTGTTGATGGTAAGGTTTACAT
Organism: Chitinophagaceae bacterium; assembly: GCA_025455245.1. Classification (GTDB taxonomy): domain Bacteria; phylum Bacteroidota; class Bacteroidia; order Chitinophagales; family Chitinophagaceae; genus Phnomibacter. Next base: position 2,759 of record JALOMX010000019.1, on the reverse strand, counting down.
CATTAAGGGCTTTTACACCGTTGGGATAAACCTTGTTGAGGTTCTGAATGATTAACTGCATAGCTTTTATTATGTGATTCGTTAACAGGTCTGTTGAAAGCAATAATTATTACAACGTGCTAAAAATAATGGGTTATTGGTTTGGTTATTTGCCACCGGAACATTTTTCCGTTAAACAAAAAAGCCTGCCCCCTTGCGGAGACAGGCTATATATGGTTTGGACCAAAGATTAACCCTTCGCTTCGTTTTCGTCGTCCTGAAGTTTCTTCTTCAGGTCGGCAAGCACACCGAGGTCACCCAGGGTAGCCTTTTCAACTTTGCTTTGGATCTTCTTCACTTCTTTCTTGGTTTTTTCCTGTTCGGCTACACGCTCTTTCTTCTCTGCTTCGATCTCTTCCTGCTTGGCCTTTTCCCAGATGCGGGCGTGGCTAAGCACAATGCGCTTTTCATTGCGGTCGAACTCAATTACCATGAAATGATTGGTCTCGTCAGCGGCAATATTGGTGCCGTCTTCCTTACCAAGGTGACGTGAAGGAGCAAATCCTTCAAGACCGTAAGGAAGGCTTACTACAGCGCCCTTATCATCCTTGCGGATAACCGTACCTTCATGAATGCTGCCAACAGGGAAGGTTTCGCCGAGGCTGATCCATGGATCTTCTTCCAGTTGCTTGTGTCCAAGCTGAAGTTTGCGTCCGTCCTTGTCGATATTCAGGATGATAACTTCGATTGGTTCGCCCACCTTGGTGTACTCACTTGGGTGGTTGAGGCGCTTCAGCCAGCTCAGGTCGCTGATGTGGATCATTCCACCGATGCCGGGCTTCAGTTCAACAAACACACCGTAAGGAGTGATGTTTTTAACGGTACCCATGTGGCGGCTTTCGGCAGGATATGTTTCTTCGATGTTGCTCCAGGGATCATCGCTCATTTGCTTGATGCTGAGGCTCATCTTACGGCTTTCCTTATCCAGCGTTACGATCTTGGCTTCGTGCTCGTCGTTCAGCTTAAAGAACTCCTTGGCATTTACAGGGGTATTGGCCCAGGTAATTTCACTTACGTGAACCAGACCTTCAACACCCGGCATGATTTCGAGGAATGCACCGTAGTCTTCAATGTTTACAACCTTACCTTTTACGATTTCGCCTTCTACAATGTTTTCAGGCAATACATCCCATGGATGCGGTGTAAGCTGCTTCAGACCAAGGCTGATACGCTTCTTGTCGTCATCAAAGTCGAGAACCACCACGGTAAGCTTCTGATCGAGCTTAAGCACTTCGGCAGGGTGGTTGATACGACCCCAACTGATGTCGGTGATGTACAACAAACCGTCGAGACCACCGAGGTCCATAAAGGCGCCGAAGTCGGTGATGTTTTTAATGGTGCCTTCGAGAACCTGACCTTTTTCGAGTTTGGCCATGATCTCAGCACGCTGAGCTTCAATATCGCTTTCAATGAGGGCCTTGTGGCTAACAACGGCGTTTTTGATGGTTTCGTTCACCTTAACCACCTTGAATTCCATGGTTTTGCCCACAAACTGATCGTAATCGGTTACCGGCTTCACATCAATCTGAGAACCGGGCAGGAAGGTTTCCATACCGAATACATCCACAATAAGACCACCCTTGGTTTTGCTTGTAACATTACCGGTAACCACTTCACCGCTTTTGTGTGCATCCACAATACGCTCCCAGGCACGGCTGATGCGGGCCTGACGGCGGCTGAGGTGAAGGTTTCCGTCGCGGTCTTCTTTTTCAACCACCATAATTTCCACTTCGTCACCAATTTTTACCGGAGCATCGCGGAATTCGTTGAGGCTGATCAGACCATCGCTCTTAAAGCCAATGTTGATAACGGCATCGGTTTTGGTAAGGCCTACCACAATACCGGTTACCATTTCATTATCGGTAATGGTGCGGAAGGTTTCTTCGTACACCTTGTCGTACTTTTCGCGGTCAGCTTTGCTGTACACACTTACGTTACGCTTGTCAATGCTCCAGTCGAAATCATCGTGCGCAGTAGCAACGGTTTCTTCAACAATAGGAGCGGCTACTACGGGAGCAGCTTCAGGTTCGGGGGTAGCCACTGTTTCGGCTACTTCTACCGGTGCGGTTTCTGCAACCACTTCGGCCTCAGGTGCATTTGTTGTCGCAGTAGCGGCGGGGGCTACCTCTTCGGGGGCGCCGGCCACAGGCTCCTGAGCATCTGCGTTTAGTTGTTTGTGAAATAAATTCATGATAAAATCCCGCTGTTTTTTAAACGGGGGTGCAAAAGTAAGGGTTTTTAGGCGGATATGCTTACAAAATGGGAGGCATTATCACCTGTAAAAGGCAGTCGTTTTGTAAGCTGATTTAACCTGTTAAAAGTCAATTGGTTATTGAATCCTATTTCTAAATTGAATCCGCTATTTCGTAAGGTTAATTTGCCTTCCCTGTTCCACCGTAAACTGTACTCCCGGCATGATCTGCAGTGATTTAATGGTGATGTCGGAATTGACGAATACAGAACCACTGAAAATAATGACCTCTGTTGTGGGGCCGGGAACCACACCGCAACTCCAGTTGTCGGGATCGTTCCAATCGCCCACCTGACCTTGTTTCCAGGTATTTTCAAAAGCCAATTGGTATGATTCGCCGGGTTGGCCGTCTACAATACAACGGTACAGGTAGCCGCTCAACGAATCGGGCAGGTTTATCAGGTTGAGTTGCCGTGCATTGGCACCGGAGTAATTGGCTCCGTTTTCAAGGTTGCTGAAAGTAAGCCCG
>JALOMX010000259.1 GCA_025455245.1 Chitinophagaceae bacterium | reverse complement strand
ACGACAACGTCAATGCGGACCACGTTGCATGGCTATCAAAACGTTTTTATGAGAATGGATATGAAATAAAACCACTCCTTCAAGACCTTTTCACGGCATCATGGTTTTATGACCCTTCTAATATGGGTAACCATGTAAAAAGCCCTGTGGAACTGCTTGCAGGCATACGCAGACAATTACCCATGGACATTGGAAACGAAGACATTCAGTTGCTGATACAACGTGCCCTTGGACAAATATTGTTTTACCCGCCCAATGTTGCAGGATGGCCGGGAGGCAAAAGCTGGATCGACAGCAGCAGCTTGTTATTAAGAATGCGGCTGCCGCAAATGCTGAGCACAGGAGATGGCATAGAGATCAATGTTAAATCGGACGATGATACGGAAATGGGAATGTCGCGCAAGGCTGCAGGCGCCTTAAACCGTTTTTCCCTGAATGCAACCATTGACTGGAACGAAGTATTGAAGCCATTTGAGAAAATAGCACCGGCCCAACAATTTGAAATGATGGCAGCTTGTTTTTTACAAACTAAGAAACTACCCGAAAGGGACCTGATCAATTACCTGTCCAACGAAAGCCCGGATGCGCGCAAAGCAATTATTGCCTTAATGAGCCTTCCCGAATACCAATTATGCTAACCTCAACTTCATTTCTATGCTCATAAAAAGAAGGGATTTTTTAAAGAATGGTGCAATGGCTACGGCCGGCACATTAATGGTTCCCAAATTCTTGCAGGCACTTTCCCATGAAAAGGAGTTGATCTCCAATGGTCAGAAAATTGTGGTCATTATCCAATTGAGCGGAGGAAATGATGGGCTCAACACCGTTATTCCGGTTCGAAATGATATCTATTACAGGTCAAGACCAAGACTTGCCATTAAAAAGGAGAACGCCTTATCACTGAATGATGAAACCGGGCTCAACCCGCAACTTACTTTTTTTAGGGATCTATACGATCAGGGTGAACTTGCCATCCTGAATGGTGTTGGATACCCGAATCCGGACCGTTCGCATTTTCGCAGCATGGATATTTGGCATACGGCTTCCGACAGCAGGACATATCTGCAATCGGGATGGCTTGGCAGGTATCTTGATTCCCAATGCAACGGTTGTCCACACCCTACACAAATCATAGAATTCGATGATATTTTAAGTCTTGCCCTGAAAGGGGAACAATACAATGGTATGGCTACCAAAAACCCACGACAACTTTTTGCAACCGGCAGCCAGCCATATCTGAAAAAAATGGTTGATCAGCATGATGACCACGAACCTGTGGTAGACTATTTATATAAAACACTCTCAGACACCATTAACAGTGCCGATTATATATTTAAAGAAAGTAATCGTCGTCCAACCAAGGCCACCTATCCAAATACAGAACTCGGAAAAAGCCTGCAAACCATTGCAAGCCTTGCTTTCAGCGAAATCAATACCAGGGTTTATTATGTAAGCCTTGGAAGCTTTGACACCCATATCAATCAGGATGCCCAACAGAAAAGGCTTTTTACCGAATTGAATGAAGCCGTGGCAGCATTTGTAAAAGACCTGAAAACAAAGGGAAGGTTTGAGGATCTTTTACTTTTCACTTTCAGCGAATTTGGTCGTAGGGTTACCCAAAATGCAAGCGGCGGTACCGACCACGGCACCGCAAACAACATGTTTTTCATCAGCGGGGCACTTAAGCAAAAAGGTCTGATAAACCCTTTACCCGACCTTTCAGACCTTGACAACAATGACTTGAAGTTTTCAATAGATTTCAGACAGGTTTACCAAATGGTGCTGGAAAAATGGCTTCAGGTTGACCCCATGCCCATCCTTGGAGAGAAATTCCGGGCTTTGGATTTAGTGTAATTTTTCTGGTCCCTTATTTTAAGGCTGTGGCTAAATGGTTCCTGTGAAACCCATGATATGGCTTTACAACCACGCCCTGTTTTATTTTTTGCGGAAAATTTCAAACAAAATTTGCATTTTTTGCATTTTTCGGCAAAAAATTGCAGGAAAATATTTTAAATTCCGCAGAAAAGCGCATTATCTTTGTTTCAACATCATTTCTCCATTTTAAAAAAACGACTGCTTATGAGAAGGAAACGATTGCCGGAAGGCTTGTTTCGATTGGCATACCTCTTATGTGCCATGCTATTTGGATCCCTTGGATTATTTGCACAAGTTACTTTATCGGGTAAGGTTACCGATAGTAAAGGTAACCCGGTGCCGGGGGCAACGATAGCTGTAAATAATACAAATTTTGCAACCGCATCCAATGATGATGGTACTTACATTCTTGCCACCAATCTAAAGCCCGGCGATTATTATATTATCTTCAGCAGCGTGGGCTTAAAAACTGAAACTAAAAAGATCTCGGCAGTTTCAGGTGACAACAAACTGGATATTTCCCTGATAGAAGATGCCCTTGGCCTGAGTGAAGTAGTGGTAACAGGTACCTCCGTGAAAACCTCCAAAAAGGAACTGGGTAATGCTATCAGCACCATCAGTACCAAACAACTTGAAAATACGGCGACACCCAACTTAAGCGGCATTTTAAATGGCCGGGTAATGGGTGCACAGGTCACCCAAAACTCGGGCGATCCGGCAGGCGGATTTTCTGTTCGTCTCAGGGGCGTGGGCTCCATTTTCGGATCATCCGAACCGCTTTATATTGTCGACGGGATAATCATTGATAACTCTTCGGCAAATGTGGTAAACCTGAATGCCGATGCACAGGGTTCGAGGATTCAGGCCGGATCAAACCGCGTAGTTGATATTAACCCCAACGACATTGAAAGGATTGAGGTAATTAACGGTGCGGCCGCTGCTGCCATCTATGGTAGCCGGGCATCCAATGGTGTCGTTCAGATTTTTACCAAACGTGGCAAAACAGGAAAACCACAGGTTTCTTTTACCACCAGTGTGAACTTCAATTCGCTTCGCAAAAGGCTTGAATTAAATGATCACCCCGAGCGTTTTGGATACCCCGGAAGCCCCGATCTGTTTACCAACGGCGACAGGCTTACAAATATTGCCAACTTAAGGCCCGATCAGGCTACACGTCCCGGAACAGGACCCGCCTCTCTGGGTGGAAGGCTCGATCAGAACAAATATCCTGTAACCCGCTATGATTACCAGGATCAGATTTTTGACAATACCATGGGAACCGACAATCACATCAGTGTAACCGGCGGCAATGAGGGCAATAATTATTACCTATCAGCAAACTATACGCTGAACCAGGGGATCATCCGTAATACAGATTTCCAGCGTTACGGTTTAAAGGCAAGGGCTGATACCCGCCTGGCCAAATGGGCGAAACTGGCAGGTGGTGTTATGTACACCAATTCACAAAGCCAGGACCTTCCTAACGGAAACAACTTTTTCTCTCCCATCAGTACCATGAACATTACTGACAACGTATGGGACATAAATGCAAAAGATGCAGCAGGAAATCTTCCGCACGTTGAACTGGTGAGGATGAACCCCAATTCCGTTATTGAAACCTTCGATATCAGGCAATATGTAAACCGTACCCTTGCCGATTTGAAACTCACGCTTACGCCTGCCAAAGGACTTACCCTTGATTTTACCACCGGTTTTGATACCTATGCTCAGGAAGGAACCACGCTTCAGCCACGGGTACCCTATACGGGCGTAGCCGCTACATTTTTTCCCGACGGATATGTAAGTGCTGCCAAGCTCAACTATTTTCAATGGACCGGGGATGTCCTTGCATCTTATAAAATAGGGCTTATGGATGAAAAACTCCAAAGCACCACCACCGCAGGGTATTCTGCACAATATATAAAAACATCTTTCCAGGCACAGGAAGGACGTGACCTTCTGCCCTTTGTTCGTACCATTAACGCCGCGCAAAACTTTTTCAATGCACCGGTTGACCGCCGCACCGAACAGAGTGTGTATGGTTATTTCCTCCAGCAAACCTTCGGCTGGCAGAATAAATTATTTCTTACCCTCGCCGGACGTTTCGATGGCTCTTCTGCATTTAGTGAAGATGCCCGTAATATTTTTTATCCCAAGGCAAGCTTGTCGTATAACATAAGTGACGAAGCCTTCTGGGAAAACAGCCTTGGAGGGATCATCAACGTTATGAAAGTACGGGGGTCG
>JALOMX010000258.1 GCA_025455245.1 Chitinophagaceae bacterium | reverse complement strand
ATGCTGTCCGGACCATTCCACAAGTACATTTTTACCCTTTGCAGTTGCCGTAACTTCAAGGAAGTTAACCGGCAATAAACCGTCCGTTTGCAAGCGGGAGGCATAGATTTCAGAATTTGAAGTACCGCTTCTGCTATCGCGCCACATGACAATCACATTACCATCATTACCTTCTACCGCTGCCGATGAGTTTTGATTACTTCCGGTTCTGTTACAAACAGGAACACCATCCGTACGCCATACAGGATTTCCGGTTGAATTTATTTTTTGAGCCCATATATCATCATTTCCGCTACCAAATCTTCTGTCATCCCAAATAAAAGTTGCACCACCTGTACCATCAGGAATAATTACAGGAGTGGTTCCTGCAACCGGCTGATTATTTTCGGCAGCTGATACTACAACAGGAGTACCACTATTCCAAACCGCATTTCCTGCAGAATTATATGCCTGTGCATAAATATCAATGTTCGAATTTCCATTTCTTCTGTCTGCCCAGCCGATTATATAATTAGTACCGGACCTGACAATTGCATTTTCCAGTTGAATACCCGTTGCATTGGTTACTTCTTTGCCTTCACTACCCCATGCAATGTTCCCGTTGAAAAATAATCTTTGAATGAAAATATTGGGATCACCAACAGAGACCCTATAGTCGGCCCAGCTTATTATAGCACCACCGTTTCCATCAGGTATCATATTCAAACCCGCTGTGTTAACTCCCGGAGTCCTGACGAATACACCGGTCGCAGGATCCCAAAGCCTGATGCCTCCTGCATTGTAACGTTGTGCCACAACTCCTGATTGGTTATTGGCGATCCTCCCATCATTCCATGCAACAATTATTCCTCCGTTTGCATCAGAAATTACTTGTTGATTTGTTTGATTGTTTGACTCTGCAATAATAGTTATATCACTTGCCAAAGACTTGGAACCATTAGAAAGGGCAATATAGTTGAATGCCAAATCGGTGTTTGTAGTGGCTCCTGTAAACCGCCATACAATGGCAACTTCAAGTGTGGAAATACGAACAATAGATGGATTATTTTCATTAACGGAGGAAGCAACAACAGGTACTCCATTCAATGTCCATACCGGTTCCCCAATACTATTAATTCTTTGAGCGTATATGTCATTACTATTGGTTGCAGTTTCCCTTGGGTCAGTCCACACAACTACAACGCCTCCTTGCCCATCCGCAACCATGGCAAGACTGGTTTGGCCGCCTGTTGCAGTGCACACGGGTTTTCCACCCAATCCAAATCCGGATGCAATAGAACCATCAGCCAATATTTTAGTGATGAATATATCATTACCGGAACTTGCACTATTTCGTCCATCTGTCCAGCATATAAACATGCCGCCCGATCCGTCGCTTGCTGTCACCATATTGGCAACAGAAGAAGTTCCTTTTACTGTATTACTAACGATCAGATTGTTTACCGTACTATCAGGATCCCATTGCGAATACCCTGATAACCAACCAATACCAACTGTAAGAAATAGTAAAACTCTTTTCATAATCATTTATTTTGTCTTTCAAATGTAGGGTTTTTAAAATTTTTAGGTAAGTTTCTTTACTTTTATCCTGCATTAATTGATCGGTCAGTAACCAATTTTTTGTGATGAAGAGATACCTTGTATTTAAAATATTATTTTTTAAATTAATATTTATATGCTCAGGAAATATTTTGATAGCCCAAACGGTCGTAAAGGGTTTTGTTTCTGATGCCGTACAAAATGTTCCTCTGCAAGGCGTTACCATTGCATTACGCGGACAAAAAATTCAGACCATTTCAGCAAACGACGGATCTTACAGTATCAGTATCCCGGAAGGACAACTGAACGGAGAATTAATATTCACCTATGTGGGATATATATCACAAAATATTTTAATAAATAACCGGACAAAAATTGATGTACAACTGACATCGGATGGAAAAGAGCTTGACAATGTAGTGGTAGTGAGTGGTTATGGAAAAACAAAAAGAAAGGAAGAGCTTGTTGGATCCATTGCAACCATTAACAGCAAGGAGCTGATGGTTGACAGGCCAATTGAAAGTTTTGATAAAATGATGGAAGGGCTTGTTGCAGGGGTACAGGTGCAAACCAATACGGAATTGGGTGCACCGGTTAAAATCAATATCCGCGGACAAAATTCTTTAAGTGAAATATTCGGAAGTAACCGTCAGGGGTTAACCACATCCTCCCAGCCTCTGTATGTAATTGATGGTGTTCCAATTACAGAACAAAGAAAGGGTGATGAACCGATCGCCTTTGGTGCTGAACAGTTTATCAATCCTTTATCCGGCATCAATCCCGATGATATTGAAAGCATCAGTGTGTTGAAAGATGCTGCTGCAGCTTCTGTATATGGTGCCAATGCGAGCAACGGTGTGATTATCATTACGACAAAAAAAGGAAGATCGGGAAAAACGCGATTTGGTTTCAGCATGAATGCCGGTATTTCAAATCCAATCAATCGTATACAATGGCTGAACGGACAGCAATACCATGAACTTGCAAAAGAATTATTTCTTTCGGAAGGTATTGATCCGGCAAATGCAGAAAGATTGGCCGGCAGCAATGAGATCAGCACCGATTGGTTTGGCCTTACTAACCGTACAGGCTCATTTCAAAACTATGATGTTGAAATGAGTGGTGGCAGTCAGAACAGTACATTCCGGGTAAGTGCTTCTTTTATGAACAATCAATCTATTCAGCTTGGAAATGACTTTCAAAAGGCTTACTTCAGGGTAAGGCTCGACAATAAACTTTCCAATAAGTTTTCTCTTTCTACTTCGCTTGCACCTTCCATTACAAGAAGAAACTCGTTAACGGTTTATAATGAACTAACGCCTATCGTTCCTAACATTCCGGCTTATAATGCCGATAGTACATTTTATCAGATTGTCGGGGTTCCCAATCCACTCGCTGTTTTGGAACAAAATGAAAACTATAGTGAAGGGGGCAGTATGAATGGTAATTTCAGGATTGACTATCAGGCTTTACCTGATTTACGTATCAGTGGAAACATCGGATCGGATATTCAAATCAATAAGCAAAATGTTTTCCAATCGCCGTTAAATGAAACGGGAAGGACACAGGGCGGTTTCTTACAAATCCTTGATCGTCAGGTGTTTTCCTGGATCGGATTTGCACAAGCCAACTATACACCCAAAATTGGTGAGGACCACAAGCTTGACATCCTGGTTGGTTATGAAATGCAAAGCAAACAAACAAAACTTTTACGTGGCTCGGGTACGGGTTTTTCTTATTCAGGGTTACGGGAACTAAGCAATGCTTCACAGCAATCTTCGGCAAGCAGCAGGCAAGTTGAAAATGCATACAGTTTTTACGGACAGGTAGGTTATCACTTTAAAGAAAAGTATTATGCAAATGTTAGCGGAAGACAGGATGCAGCTTCAATTTTTGGAACAGATGTGAATACAACCTTGAATGGAGCATTTGGTCTGGGATGGAATGCTCACAAAGAGAAATTTCTGGAAGGGGCCAAATGGATAGATCTGCTCAGGATAAGAATGAGTTACGGAACTACAGGTAATAGCCGGATCGGAAGCTATGAAGCACGTGGATTATATGTTTTTTCCAACTCCGGATACAACCGCCTGGTAGGTTCCAATCCAGCTACCTTACCTAATCCCGATTTGAGTTGGGAGAAACAGTACATAACAAATATTGGAATAAATTTTGATTTGTTCAGCAGGTTTAAGCTAACCTTTGACATGTACAACAAAATCCTGGATGATGCCATATCAGTGGTAGAAGTTCCCTTTGAAACCGGCTTCAGGGATATTTTGGCCAACACAGCCAAGATGCGCAACTGGGGATTTGACGGCAGTATTCAGGCAGCAATAATCAGAACGAAAAAGTTCAACTGGACAAGTACCTTGAATTATGGTTATAATAAAAATGAAGTATTGGAAGTAAAAGCGGGCGGTCAGAGGTTCGGAACATCCGAGAATGCAGTGGCCCTCCGGCCGTGGATCCGCAAACAGGTATTGAGCAGTTTTTTGACAGGGATGGTAAGATACTCAGCACAGATGACAGGACCCCGGGCATATTTGATATTAATCAGGCCTATGCAATTGGCGACAGGCTTCCTGATCTCGTTGGCGGGTTCATCAATAATTTTTCTTTTTATGGAATTACCATAAATGTTCTACTTACTTATGAGTGGGGGGCGGACAGGTTGGTTAATTATCGAAATGAATGGAATGGCAACAACCTTGACAACCGCAATCAAAGTGTAAATATGATGGATCGCTGGAAAGAACCCGGCGATATAACATCCATTCCAAGGTTAAGCAGGATAGCGAGGAGCGGTATTCGCTTTGTACCAAATTCTTCAAGGTATGTTTATGATGAAACACACATAAAACTGGCAAACCTCGGTATCAGTTATCGACTGCCTTCCAAATGGGCAAAAGCTATTAAAGCTGATAATGTGTTGGTTTTTGCCAATGGTACCAATTTGTTTTATTGGTATAAAGATGATGCCCCTGATGGAAGAAACGGTATCAGGCAATACAGGTTTTCTTTTCCCGAAGCTCAGACGTTTACCGGTGGGGTAAGGGTAAATTGGTAATTCAAATTATAATTTGTTGATGATGCTTACTTTAAAAAAATATTTGTTTTTTCTTTTTTTGTTTTCGTTCATCCTCACTTCATGTAAAAAGTTTCTGGAACAGGAACCTACAAATCGTTTGAGTGTGGACGATGTATTTAAAAACCTTGAAGGTGCAGTTACCACACTGGTAGGTACTTACGGAAACCTGAAAAGCACAAATTATTACGAGCGGAATTTTTCTTTGTTTGCAGACCTGACTGGGGGCAACATTAAATACTCAAGGAGCAATGCACCTGCCTTGCTGAGTAGTTACAGCTTTTCAAACAATAACAATGCCGATCAAAATGATATGACCGGTTTTTACGAAATAGGATATAACACTATTTATCGTGCCAATAATGTAATCGCTTATATCAATACGATTGCCGATGCTAATCAATTACAAAAGAACAGAATGCTTGCTGACGCCTATACTTTCCGTGCAATGGCACATTTTGATCTGGTAAGGGTTTTTGCACAGCCATACAATTTTACCGCCGATGCATCGCATGAGGGGATCGTTATTCGTACACAAAATACGCTTGCAACCGTACCGGTCGATTTGCCTTCATCAGTTAAAGAAGTATATGATCAGATTATATCTGATCTGGATTCTGCACTGCTGCTTTATCCGCAAAGTGTTCCTGTTTATAGTGGCGGAACCGAAAAAACCTGGCTCAGCCTTGATGCTGCCCGTGCCATTAAGATGCGGGTACTATTGTATAAAGAGGATTGGGATGGCGTTGTTCAATTTGCAAACCTACTAACTACTTCATCCTATCCCCTGATTTCCAACTTTAATTATGTAAACAGTTGGAGGCGTTCTGCAACCACTTCAAGCATGGACAACGAGGCGATTTTTATGTTGTTTGCAAGAATTGATCAGAATCAGGGTTCCTTTGGCGACAATTTTAACCCCGGCAATACTACCTTCGGATATATGGCAGCTTCCAATAACTTACTTAATTTGTTTGCGGCGGGAGATGTCCGGGGGCGTCCGGGTATGTTTGTTCAAGCAATCCAAAACAACCAAACTTATTTCTACACTGCAAAATATCAGGGTCGCAATGACAGTGCCAATAATCAAAAACTGATCAGGATTTCGGAAGTAATACTCAGCAGGGCAGAAGCGCAGGCTGAGTTAAATAACCTTCCTGCTGCGCTAACTGACCTTAACCGTATTCGACAGAGGGCAAATCCTATGCTGCCGCCGCTAAACTTATCAGATAAGCAACAGGTACTTGATTCGATTTTTGTTGAACGAAGGAGGGAACTATGTTTTGAAGGCCATGGGCTTTTTGATATTACCCGTAAAAAAAGAAACCTTGTACGTACAGATTGTTCCGGTTTGAATTGCAATGTAGCATATCCAAGTCCATTGTTTGCGGTGCCAAGGCCAACCCAAAGGTGACGATGAAAAAATGGAAGATGAAAATGATTCATTTTAAAATATAAAAAATTAATATATGAAATCCGGACTGATGCATGTTTTCGGCATATTTCTCCTTTGCGGTTTTTTGGGGGCGTGTAAAAAGCAATTTGCCGAACCTACTTATGCGCCCAATGCCACCGCAGTTAAGGTTTGGTATCAGCCTACCCAATTTTATACACCCGATGCTGAAATTTATATTGATTCTATTTCTACATGGAGAAAATTTACAAGCTTTCCATTGGTGTATGATAATGATCCCAACAAATACGGGTTTGGAAATCCATATGTACCCGGTAAAGGAAGTAATGCATTATATATGACTTCATGGTACACAAGGTACCCCGGAGGTGTTACAGCCGATTCGGGTTATTATAATATTACCATCCCTAAATGTTTTGAATTTATTCCCGAAAAGCAAGGTGCAACCAAAGGGACCGTAAATGTAATTCCTCAAAAAGTAAGGATATACCGCAGGGATAAAACATTCTATGATATTGGTATTTCCGGCACGGGTACTTATGATGAGTTGGCAAAGATTTTTGAAGTTGAAGTGATCTTTGATGATACGGAAATCGGAGGATCAAAGGAGTCGAGAAGAAAATTCAGGTTCCGTCCATAGGGTTAAACTGGCTGAGCCTGAGATTTTTTTTCTCCGTTAAAATATTAATTAAGCACAATGGTTATGGGTAGAATGAAGTTGTTATTGGCAGGGGCGTTTGTCGGTATTATCGGTTGTGCCTCCATGCTTGGAAAAAGAGACATAAAAGGCGAAGGCGATTATGATCTTAAGAAATTGAGGGAACTGTACAGCAGTGGAGATGCTTCAAAATGGCCTTCACCGGGAATTGACCCTTCCGTTGCTGCAGGATATAATGAAATTGGTTTGTTACCTCCTGTTCTTTTTCCTGCTGATAATCCTTTCAATGCTTCTAAAGCAGAACTCGGCAAGTATCTGTTTTACGATCCTCGTTTAAGTACAAGCGGACAAATTGCCTGTGCATCCTGCCACGACCCTCAACTTGGATGGGGGGATGGCAAGCGTGTGGCTTTCGGGCACGACAGGAAGTTGGGTGCACGAAATGCAATGACGATTTGGGCTTTCGGGCACGACAGGAAGTTGGGTGCACGAAATGCAATGACGATTTGGAATACTGCCTTTTATACTTCCCTGTTTTGGGATGGCAGGGCATTGTCTCTTGAAGATCAGGCGCGCTTTCCGGTTCAGGATCATCTTGAAATGAACGAGAGCCTTGACGCTATGGAAAAAAGGGTTCAGCGTTATAATGGTTATAGGGCGATGTTTGCCAAAGCATTCGAAGGTGATTCCACTATTAATCTTGACCGGATTTTTAAAGCAATAGCAACCTTCGAAAGAACCATTGTAAGCCCAAAGAGCAGGTTTGATTTGTTTATTTCCGGAAAACCGGATGTCATTAATGATCAGGAATTGTTGGGTTTACATCTCTTCCGAACGAAAGCAGGTTGTGTAAATTGTCACAACGGAGGACTGTTTGCCGACAATAAATTTCACAATGACGGACAAACGCTTTTTGCATCAGCCAATGAAGATCTTGGATTGTATAACGTTACCGGAAAAAGGGAAGATGTTGGTAAGTTCAAAACCCCTTCATTGCGCGAGGTGGTCAATACCGGTCCATGGATGCACCACGGAAATTTCCCGACTTTAAAAGATGTTGTTTTATTGTATAACCTGGGTAATCCTGCACCTATTCAAAAAAGCTATAAAGGCGACAGGGATAGCCTTTTGCCCAAAACCTCACCCCTTTTAAAGAAGCTAAATTTATCGGATGAGGAAGTGAATGCTGTTATTGCATTTTTAAGTACGATCACTACCACACCAAGGAGGCTTAACCCTCCGCAAAAATTTCCGGATTGATCATACGTTTAATGATCTCATAAATGATTGAAGTCATAAGCAGGATGTTTGCATTGCATGTAATTTTATATTATGGCTGAAGTAAGACGGAGTAACATTGGAAAGGCAAAACAGGCTGAACGATGGGTAGCCAATTTTGCAGGGTTACTCATTATTATTCCTTTAACCCCGTTTATTTGCCGCTTTATTCCACCTATATTATTCGGTGGAATAAATATTGACCTGATCATATCTTTTTTCATAGCCATCATTATTGTAAGGGTAATACTTTGGTTAATGCGCCCCTTGATTTTTCCCGCATTATTTTTGGTATTAGGGTATTTGATCTATGCACAAATGAATGGTACTTATGGATTTGGAAAAGTGATAAACGATTATAAAACCCTTGCTTTCAGTAATTGGCAGGATAAGGATAAAAAGTCCGGGGATCTATTAAGCATCAATCCGGCTTTGTTTGAAAAGCCTGCCGATAAAGTATCCCGAAGGATCAGGGGCAAAATGCAAATCGGGGATTCTTCTGTACGCAATTGGGCAGTAAAACATTCACTTATTCACTTTGCCGATTACCAAAACAGATACGGAATGCTTACAAGGCAATTATCGCTGTTCAAACATATCAATAATAATTTCAACTACGTTTCAGATACGCATCGTGATGAGTATTATGCCACCCCGCTTGAAACGATTGAAAACGGCATGGGGGGCGATTGTGATGACCACAGTATTTTAATGGCAAGCGCCCTCATGAATATAGGAGCCCGGTGCCGGCTTGTCATTATTGAAGGGCATATGTATCCTGAGTTGTTTGTGGGCGGCAAGAAAGAATTTGATATTCTGCAACAGGCCATTGTTCAATTATTTTCCAACGAAAAAATCACCAACCTCCATTTTCATGAGTACAAAGGTGAATTCTGGATAAATCTTGATTATTCTGCACGCCATCCCGGAGGCCCTTACTTGAATGATAAATTACGATTAATAATTGATCTGGAATAAAAAAACTGCACCCGGTAAGTGGGTGCAGTTTTTTTATAAAAAGATCTATCGTTAGAATTTATAGGGGACTTTTACCATGGTATCATCCCAACTGATGGTAAGGCCATCTCCACCGGTGTCAATAGTCAGTTGTTCAACAACGGAGGGGGTTTTACCTACGGGTACTTTTGCCTGTAAAACATTCTTATCCTTAATTTTTTCATATCCGTAAGCACCCCATTGCTTCAATTCGCTGTTCAGGATTATTTCCCATTCTTTTTCATTGATCAGTGCGAACATGGTATAAGTGCCTGCCTTTACAGGTTGTCCGGCAAAAGTGCCATCCTTTTTGAAAGTAATTTCGGTAGCCTCATCAGCACCAAGACGCCAAACTGAACCAAATTTTTCAAGCTGTCCAAAGATGACCCGACCCTTCTTGTAAGGCCTTCCGTATGTTACTTTTACATTTTCGTTCTCTACGGTTTCTCTTGGACTTGCACGTTTACGTTCCTGTGCAAAAGCGGTCCCGATAGAAATAGCCGCTATGGCTAAAAACAATAATTTTTTCATAATAGTGATGTTTGTTTTTACAATGTTTTAGACGGCCAAATTAATGCCAATTTTACGGTGATTAGCTAAAATAAAGCTAAAACATGACATTGTCCATCAGCGAATAAACCAACACCTTGAAATCATTCCATCTTTCACTTCGTAAATAGCCACGATCCTTACAGTCTGTTCCCTTCCCGTAACGACCTCGTGATCAATTACATAATTACCTTCTACAATTCTTCCCGCAAGTGTTGAATAATTTTTCGGGTATTTATCAAATAACTCCTTGTACCTTTTTTCAACGGCCTCCCTGCCTGTCAAAGAGGGAATGGTATCCCCGAGACGGTTGTAAATTTTAACATCAGGTGCGAAAACGGCAGCAAAGGCTTTTACATCCTGTTTGTTATAAGCGTCCAATTGGGCTTGCACCACTTCAAGCGGAGTAGGTTGTACATTTTGTGCATCAGTGTTCATAATATTTGACATTAATAGGATTGCTGTAATGATACTTCGCATAAGAAAGATTTTTCCGGTTGTGTAAAAAGAAAACGATATTAAAATTTTTGGTTGAATATTTACAGGTAATTTTTTTTTAAATGGCTATTGATTTCTTGAGAGCGTATGCATTGAGCCTGCCCGGAGCAACTGAAGAAATAAAATGGGAGCATAATCTATGCTTTTGTGTCGGCGGAAAGATTTTCCTTGTTACCAATCCTGACAGCTTTCCCGTATCCGCCTCCTTTAAAACCTCCCCTGAGAATTTTACAGAACTGACCAATCGTCAGGGGATTAGTCAGGCACCATACTTTGCCCGGAACCAATGGGTTCAGGTGGCAGACATTAATATGATACAGGAAGAAGAATGGAAACAACTTATACAGGCTTCATACCGGCTCGTTCTTGAGAAACTACCTAAAAAGATTCGTGAATCCCTTGTCTGAACGGTTTAACAATAAAAAATAAAATTATGAATGCTCGTTACCACCTGAAAATTCGAATTGCCTGTTTATGGCTGATAATGCTATTTTCTGCATTTAGTTCCATTGGACAAGATGTA
>JALOMX010000257.1 GCA_025455245.1 Chitinophagaceae bacterium | reverse complement strand
GAATTCATTTCAAGCCTGAGCTTGGCAGCGCTTTCATCAATCAGGTCGATGGCCTTATCGGGCAAAAAGCGGTCGCTGATATAACGGTTTGAAAGTTCTACTGCTGCAATGATGGCTTCGTCTTTGATGCGAACATGGTGGTGTGTTTCGTAACGGTCTTTTATACCGCGCAAAATACTGATGGCATCTTCCACACTCGGTTCGTCAATCATTACCCGTTGGAAACGGCGTTCGAGGGCCTTATCCTTTTCAAAATACTTTTGGTATTCATTGAGTGTGGTGGCGCCAATGGCACGCAACTCACCGCGGGCAAGTGCCGGCTTCAAAATATTGGCAGCATCCATGGCACCTTCGCCGCCGCCCGCACCTACAAGCGTATGTATTTCGTCGATAAAAAGCAATATCTCACCTTCGCTTGTGCTTACTTCCTTTACTACGCCTTTCAAACGCTCTTCAAATTCACCCTTGTATTTGGCGCCTGCAATCAACTGCCCCATGTCGAGCGCGTAAATGATCTTGCTCTTCAGGTTTTCAGGTACATCGCCATTAACAATGCGCATGGCAAGACCTTCTGCAATGGCTGTTTTACCCACACCCGGCTCACCTACAAGGATCGGATTGTTCTTGCTGCGGCGGGTAAGGATATGCAATGTCCTGCGAATTTCTTCATCCCTGCCAATTACAGGATCAAGCTTTCCATTCCGGGCAAGGTCATTCAGGTTTTTGGCATACTTGTTCAGTGCATTGTATTGGGTTTCCTGCGTCTGACTTTTCACGGTTTCGCCTTTGCGCAGGTCCTTTATTGCTGACGTCAAACCCTTCTCCGTCAGGCCTGCATCCTTCAGCAATTTGGATGTATTATCGTTGCCCTGTACCAATGCGAGCAACAGGTGCTCGGGGGTTACAAATTCATCGCCGAAAGCTTTTAAGGCAGCACCGGCACGAAGTACAACGTTATTCATGTCCCGGCTTACCATCTGCGCAGCTTCACCGGTTGTTTTGGGAAGTTTTTGCATTTGGGTACGCAGGTTTGCCTGCAGGTTTGCCACATTCACGGCATTCTTTTTCAGCAGGTATTCTACCGGCGAATCCTGCTGTTCAAGCAGGGCAAGCAGCAGGTGGTCGGTTTCAATGTTAGGCGATTGTGCATTAAAGGCAAGTTGTTGCGCCTGCTGTACCGCCTCCGCCGCCTTGATGGTAAAGTTTCCTAAATTCATAGTGTATCTTTTGCGGCCTTTTCCGGCCTTGTTTATATACAATTTTCCAAACTGATTGCAGCAAAAGATTAACCATGAGGTTTTTTCGGAAATTATGGCATAAAAAGAACGCCCCATCGGCCAATGAGGCAGACAGGGCGTACCTTTCCTGTAATTTTTTCATCAGGGGGTTTCTTTTTTCTTCAAAACAATTCTAAGCCGGTCGGCTTTGTGAATTGCCTGAAAAAACGCAGCAGCGTCTTTATAAACAGCAGCCGGGTACCTGCCGTTGTTTTGCTGAACACTCCGGGTGTAGGAAATCATGTCTCCGGAAAATTCGAAACTGCATGCATATTCGCCACAAGAGGTTTTAAGAGACCGTATCGGTATCAAAGTAATCGTAATCCAATTCAATATCAAAACGGCGTGTACTATCAACTATGAGCTTCATACCGCTTTTGGTAAGGATATTCGGAACAATAAAAATCCTCTTGCCCGATATTTGGGCATAGGCGGTTACCTTGAGGTCCATATTTTCTTCAAGTACCGGTATTTTCCCGTTAACTGTTTTGTAATTAAAATCGACCACATCATAGGTTGGCAGATCAAATCTGCGACGAAGCATTTTCAGCAGATCTTCACGCGGTGCCGTTTTTACCATGTCATTCAGGTAATCCTGCTGTAAGCCGGAATAAACAGTGTTTGCCATTGCTTTCAGTGTACCCGTTTCATCCAATACAGCCTCTATGCGTCTTACCTGCAGATTTTCACTCTTTGAATAAGCCGGTGTACGCACCATGGTTCCGCCGGACTCATCAATTATCAAAGCAGGGCGATTGTATGTATGGTCTCCAAGATATCCGGCAGGCAGCGTATTGCTTGTGCATTCAAGCCAAACTGTATCGCTTTTCAGCGGTACACATAGTATTGCATGATCAAACTGATTGCTTACAAAATCCACATCAGTATACAAACCGTCATCTCCGCTATTGATGATTACATACTTGCTTTTTATACCCGCCTCATTGAGCAGGGCAGACATATAATTTGTAAGCGCTTTGCAATCACCATAACCGCTTTGGGCTACTTTGGCTGCAGGTATGGGTTGCCAGCCCCCGATACCCAACTGAATACTGATATATCGGGTGTTACCCTGAAGGTAATTATAAAGGATTTCAATTTTTTTATACGGATCATCAATACCCGAAACAAGCTCTTTTACTTTTGCAGAAACAGCCTCAGGTACCGCATCCCTGTTTTGGGTAAGGCGGTAAATAAAACTGCCGAATTCTTTCCAGGTATTCATGGTACCTGATACACCCTCAATTTCAAATTCTGATGGCGCAAGCGCAACGTAAGTTCTTTCCCTTGACCAACCCGGCATTAATTCCTCCAATTCAACGGTTGGCATTATTTCAGCACTCCATTCAAAAGTTTTTCCGCTACTGTTTTCTGTAATATTTACTTTTCCCTGATAGTTATATTCCTTGTATCGCAGATTATAATTTGCAGGTGTTCTAACAATCATCCGGCTTTGCTGTACAGCCATTTTTGGTGACACCTGCGGCACCCATCCGGGAAGCCAAAACATTCCATTCATTTCATATTCAGCAGTGTATTCTACCGTATATGGATAATCTTTATGGTAAAAAGAATGCGATTTGTACCGGTCGTCGGAAATGGACATGCCATCCTCACCGCTTTTATCGCTTATGTCCTTTTTCTTAACCCGTTTCAATTCTTTTCCCGAAGCATCGATCAGCCTTCCTTCAATGTCGGTAATTGACCTGAATTTGTCGTAATACGCAGTAAACTCTGCATAATCATCGGCGCGATCATTTAAAATAGTGTATGCATATGTATGTCGAATGACCGCCACCTTTGGGGACTTGATAAGTATTTCACGTGTCTCATGACGCTTGATCATGTCAGCTCCTTTAATCAGCGACTGAGGGATGTTTACAATAGACAGATCCTGTGCCGTTACTGCAAGGCAAAGACCACATACATACAATAAATTCAAAATATATTTCATATACTAATTAAACTTTTAACCACCTGCGGTGGAAACTATGTTTTGACGAACCATATTTTCCTTCCAACCGGGGAAACCAAAATAAATACTCGTGAGATTGCCGGAGATCTTTGATGCACACATGCAAGACTACCTGACGTTTGCGGGTATCTATGAGCATTTTATATTTAAAAATTGTTTTGACCAATTAATAACCCGTTGATTTTCCTGCAGAAAAGGTAACCCCGGGTTATGATTCCTTTTTCTTTAAAACAATCTGTTCACTTTGCTTTTTAACCACATAGATGAAAAAATCACGAAGACCCTGATATTGGTCAGCTTCAAAATTGGCCTTTCTGATATCAATTACTGTTCTCAACTGAATAACTCCATTAGCTTCCTGAATAATATAATCAAACTGACCAAGGTCTCCTTCGAGTTTAACCCTTGCTGACTTAGGCATTTCATCCAACTGATATCCCGCTGGAATTTTAATATTTGAAAGGATGGTTTCCTTGAAGGCATATGGCATTTCAACCGGGTATTTTCTTTCAGCTGCAACAAATGGATTCTCTTTGGTCTTTTCACCTAAAAGAGGATTGATATAAATGAAATCTTCATCCTGCATATCTTCCATTTTAACCTTGTATGAAACTTTTGCCCATGTTTCATAATTTTTTTCATTTTCAAATTTCAAATCCTCCATTTCTACCTCTGAAGGAAGTGCATTTTTTATGCCTGAGGTTACCTTTTCCAAACCTTCTTCCTTTAACCTTTCACGCAAATGCAGACTTTCGTAATAGCCAAGCCTGCTGCTCACTTCGCCCTCAAAAGGTTTTTCTTCATTACTGAATAAATTGATAATCGTTGTTTTGTTTTCACGTACACTATCTGCCCAAAGATATTCGGCAGTTGGAAACTGTGTTATTACCCGGGCATGCCCATTATAACAATCGAGTGGAAGGTACCCGAATCCCAGCATGGGATTGGTCGCGTCAAGGAAATACACTTTGTTATCGAGCCAAAGTTTACTGATCACATAATTGTATTCATTAATAAGCGGATAAGTTTCATTGGCATAACCATTGTCGCGGGTACTTACCAATACCGGGTAAGCCTGAAGACCTGCATGACGCAACATCAGCGTCAGCATCAGGTTTGCATCAGCTGTATTTCCCTTCATATTCTTCCAGATATTCTTCGGCTGATCGGTCATATACTTTCCCCCTTCTTTTGTGAGGGAGAATTTATCGCGCAGATACGTGTACAAAGCTTTTGCTTTTTCCAGATCATTTGAAGCGGATGCAGTGATCCTTTTTACATCCTCATCCAGCCATCCATTGTTTTTGATGAGTGATGCGCCAAACTCTTCATCCTTCATCAATTCCTCCGACACTTTGGTCCATGTGCTCATCACCGGTTCAGGAACCTGATTGGGAAACCTGTATTCGGCAAGCTGAAAACCAATCTGACTGATATGGTTTTCAAGTGTGGTTGTAAATGGCTCATACTTAAGACCGGGTACTTTTCGTGCTACCCATTTAGTCTCTGTTTCATTTGCTGAAAGGCGGTAGGTTTCACGACCCCGTGAAATTCCCGGATCACTTTCCACCATATGGAAACTGGTAGGATTGGATGTTGATTTGCTTTCAAGGTCAATGTAGCCTTTTATGTTTTTTACGTACACAAAAAATTCAGGTATTCTTGTAGCATATTCTGAATATACACGGGGGTAGCGTCCCTGAAATTCCCAACTCCTCAGGTTGAATAAAAAGTCAGAAGTAACAACATAAGAAACCTCAATTATGGAACCTTCTTTTACATTGGGTAATCCAAACTTGGTATGGCTGATATTTCTAGAAATCTGATCCTTATATATTTCCTTGTCGCTCAACTTTGTAGAAACCACCTGTCCGTTTTCAAGGTTGTACGTAATTGCTTTCAATTTGTCAATACGTTCTTCGCTTTTACTGCTTTTATATTGTGATATGATAAAATTGGCTGCATCCATCCCGTTTTTGTTCAGTATTTTAATTCGCTGTTGCTTTTCAAAAACAAGCTGGAACCAACCTTCATTACTACCCTGAAAATATGAATACCCTTTGTCGAATAAAACCACCGCATCGGCTGTGCTATCAAATGCGTGGATGGAAGGATCGAAATCCTTTGCAGTGATATTTCCAAACTTAATGGACATTCCGTCCTCTGTTACATTCTTATCCTTTTTTTGGGCTGAAACTGAATAACTTAATAACAACTGGCATGAAATAATGCCAAAAAATAAAAGGCGTGTTAAGGCCATGGCTTTTGAATTTTTGATGTTGGTTAAAAGATAGGGAAACTAAATACCTGCGGTACTAATTTCAATATTTTGCAATTTTAGGGATTTTGATAGTTTTGAAAACTGATCATGATCAATTTTTCTGAAAAAATAAAACTCCTTTCTACACAAAACGGTTTCGACTATTGTGGTATTGCCAAAGCTGTTCATCTTGATGATGATGCCCGCCG
>JALOMX010000256.1 GCA_025455245.1 Chitinophagaceae bacterium | reverse complement strand
GGTTCAGATCTGCATCCGCATGAGTTCCTGATAGGACTCCATGGAATTTTCAAGGTTAAAAGGAATTTGTTCTTCTACTTTTACCATATTCTTCCTGAAATCCATGAGGCCAATGTTTAAATGATACCGGTGCACATCCACTCCAAGGAAATAACAGGCCCCTGCCACAAGGTCGAAAACGCTTGCCCTTCTTCCTCCGGTACTGTCCATTTTACCGAGCTCCTGAAATACGCCTTCTTCCATCAATTCATTTACCAAGGAAGTCGTTTTTGGAATACTGCTTGAAATATGATTGCTCATATCGGTTATGGTGCTGCTCCCATTATTGTCTACAAAATTTATCAGCTGCCTCTTAAGCGAAATATTTTTATAGGCGACTCCCGATGCAGATTCATTGGCAAAAATTTCAAGCAGTCTTTTTACACTTTCCATAAGCTTATTGAAAATCAATGGGCAAAGTACAAACTAAATTTTTTATGAACTATAAATATGAACATCATATTTGTTCAATTTGAATAAGTAAAACAACATCTTAGTAAATTTTTTAAGAAAGTTTATTTAGTAATGAAATTTTTTTACTTTTGAAACGTAATCGATTGCTCAATGAAACCATTGCTTTGGATCTCCCTGTTTTTTGGCCTGCTATCCTGCAGTTCTTCACAAACGAATCAAACTATTGAAACCGAAGTACTTGTAATCAGCGGTGGAACGGGAGGGGTTGCAGCCGGAATTGCCGCTGCAAGGAAAGGGGTAAAGACCCTGATTGTTGAAGAAGGGCCGTGGCTGGGTGGAATGATCTCCGCAGCCGGTGTAACCTGTACCGATGGCAATCACAATATGCCTTCCGGTTTGTGGAGCGAGTTCAGGGAAAAGATTTATGCAGTGTACGGTGGCCCAAAAGCGGTAGCTACCGGTTGGGTAAGCCACACGCAATTTGAACCTCACGTAAGCGACAGCATCTGGAAAAGCATGGCGGCTGCCGAAAAGAACCTTCAAATCATGTATGGGTGGCGATTTGAAAAGGCAACCATGGACAATGGAAGGCTAACAGGTGCAACCTTTTCAAACAAACAAGGCGAGATACTGCAGGTAAAAGCAAGCATAAGCATTGATGCCACAGAACTGGGCGATGTAATGGCAAGTGCCGGAGTTCCTTTTAGCCTTGGAATGGAAGCAGGCAACGAAGCCGGTGAAGATGTAGGCGTAACTGCAACCAATGACATTGTGCAGGACCTCACCTGGGTGGCTACCCTGAAAGATTACGGAAAAGATGCCGACTGTACCATAGCCAAACCAAATGGATACGATCCTATGGAATTTGATGGAGTGTGTACGGAATATTACAACAACAAGGCCATAAAAGCCCCCAATGTAGATGCCAAAAAGATGCTTAATTATGGAAGATTGCCCAATGGTAAATACATGATCAACTGGCCCAATTCCGGTAACGACACCTATCTGAATGTGGTGAACCTTACCTATGAAGAAAGGCAACGCGAACTGGAAAAGTCAAAGCAAACCACCCTCCGTTTTGTTTACTTCATACAAACGCAACTGGGATTTAAAAACCTCGGCCTTGCCGATGATGAATTCCCAACGGAAGACAGGTTGGCGCTGATGCCCTATCACCGCGAAGGAAGAAGGCTGCAGGGTTTGGTGCGGATGAATATAAAGCATGTAGCCCAACCTTTCAATCAGCCCGAAGCATTGTATCGCACAGGTATTTCGGTTGGCGATTACCCTATTGATCATCACCACAAAAAAAATCCGGATGCACCACAGCATTTGGAATTCTATCCGGTACCTTCCTACAACATTCCTCTAGGCGCTTTGATTCCTGAAAAGCAGACAGGCCTTATTGTTGCCGAAAAAGGAATAAGCGTTACCAATGTAGTAAATGGAACAACAAGGCTGCAGCCTGTGGTAATATTAACCGGGCAGGCTGCAGGTACCCTTGCTGCACTTTGCGTTCAACAAAACAAAACACCTCAACAGGTTTCCGTGCGCGAAGTACAGGATGCTTTGCTGAAGCAAAAAGCGTACATCATGCCTTACTATGATGTACCACCCAACGACCCGCACTTTGACGCCATACAGCGGATTGGTGCAACGGGCATCATTAAAGGAAGGGGTGAGCCCTATTTGTGGGCAAACCGTACATGGTTCAGTCCGGATAGTTTGGTTACCTCCGCATCTTTAAGCAGCCTGAAAGGTGAATGGTTTGAAAAAGATATTTCATTTACGAATGAAAACATCAACATTGGAGAGGCAATCATATTTTGTTTTGCGCTTGCAGAGCGCTTTGGCTCAATATTTGGAAAGACAAGCGAACATCTCATTCTAAGAGATACTGAACGGAACTGGAACAAGTGGGGACTAAATGATTTCTCTGCAAAAAGAAATATTACAAGAAGGGAATTCGCTGTATTGCTTGATAAGGTAATTGAACCGTTTCATTTACTGGATATAAATCATAAAGGAGCGCTTGTAAAACCATAGAATGCAACAGCCTATACAGCATAAAAGAAACGACAGCCTTGACGCCCTGCGCGGTCTGGCTATTCTTTTAATGGTATTGAGCGGAAGTATTGCTTTTGGCGGTGTATTGCCCGCATGGATGTATCATGCACAGGTGCCGCCGCCTGCGCATAAATTCAACCCCGAAATACCCGGCATCACCTGGGTTGATCTTGTGTTCCCCTTTTTCTTATTCAGCATGGGTGTTGCTATTCCGCTGGCATTACAAAAATGGGAAGGCAAGCCAAAGGCCACATTACAGGTTTGCTGGATCGGTATCAGACGCTTTTTGCTGCTCACATGGTTTGCCCTCTTTATATACCACATGCGGGCCTGGGTAATTTCAGAAAAACCTGAAACACAGCATTACCTTTTGAGCATACTGGCATTCATCCTGCTGTTTTTTCAACTGATAAGCATCAAGGAAGGTCCTTTTCAAAAATGGTTTACCGGCCTGCGGATATCCGCATACGTTGGTGGAGCTGCACTTCTTGTTTTACTGCCTTTCAATAAAGGTGAAGGCTTTCTTTTCGAAAAAAGCGACATCATCATTTTAGTGCTGGGCAATATGGCATTTTTTGGCACAATAAGCTGGTGGTTCACCAGAAAAAGTGTGTGGTTAAGAATGGGGATATTACCCTTTATAATGGCCATTCTGCTTGGTGGAAAAACAGCAGGCAGCATCAACGAAACCATCCTGAACTGGTCTCCCCTTCCATGGATGTACAAATTTTATTATTTAAAGTACCTGTTCATCATTATCCCCGGAACGATAGTTGGCGACTGGCTGATAACCAAATCAGATCAGGGAATACCGGTTGAAAAAATAAAATGGTCAGGACTGGCAATGGCCTGCCTGATTATATTGAATGTAAGCATGTTATTCAGCAGGCAGCTTGTTCTGAATCTGGGTATATCGGTGGCAGGTTTTGGTTTGGTTTTTTATTTTCTACGAACATACAATCAGACAAGGACCTATAAGATTTTTACAATGGGCAGTTACCTTTTGTTGTTGGGTCTTTTCTTTGAAGCCTATGAAGGAGGGATAAAAAAAGATTCTTCGACATATAGTTATTATTTTGTAAGTACCGGATTAGCCTGCTATATGCTTTTAGTGTTCAATAGCCTGCAAATGAGCAAACCGGGCGCAATGATAAACAGGTATCTGGCAAGCAACGGACAAAATCCAATGGTGGCTTATGTGGCAGGCAGCTTATTGCTTACGCCAATTTTAAACATCACCCATCTACAACAATGGATGAATGCACTAAACGCCAATGCATTTTCCGGGCTGCTTAAGGGCATCATTTTCACATCAACCGTTTCGATAATCGCCTGGTATTTCACTCGTAAAAAATGGTTCTGGAAAACCTATATCAAGCCTATGGTTCAAAAATTTAAAATACTGGCTATATCCATTTTCATAATAGCTACAGGATGCAGTAAGAATACAACAGAAGTTACATACACCCCGCCACCTCCCGTTCCCCCACCGGCCTTTACTACCTATTTCCCCCTGCCTGCCGGCTGGAAATATAGCAGTAGCCTTAGCAGCGGATATCCTGCCGGAATGCAGGTATATACTTTTGACTCCCTGTTTAGCGGCAAAAAAGTTAAAGCCTATGCTGTTGC
>JALOMX010000018.1 GCA_025455245.1 Chitinophagaceae bacterium | reverse complement strand
TTAATAAACTTTGGATTAATGAGGTTTTCCAATGAATATATTTCCTCCCATTTTTCCTGTGTAATCAGTTTGTGTTGAATTACTGCAAGCTGATGAATGCTTTTGCCGGTTTGCAATGCTTCGCGTGCCATGCTTGCGCTAGCCTCGTAACCTATTATGGGATTAAGCTGAGTAACAATACCAATGCTTTGCATCACCATTTCTTTCATTCTGTCGGCATTGGCTGTAATGCCATCCACACATTTATCCTTTAGCATCAGGCAGGCTTTGGTAAGGTATTCAAGCGAGGTAAACAATGCGAAACCAATGACCGGTTCCATCACGTTTAATTGCAATTGTCCGGCTTCGGCTGCCATGGTTACTGTAAGGTCGGCGCCTATTACATAAAAGCAGGTTTGGTTCATTGCCTCAGGAATAACGGGGTTCACCTTGCCGGGCATAATGCTTGATCCCGGTTGCATAGGAGGCAGGTTGATCTCATTGAGTCCGCAGCGCGGCCCACTGCTGAGCAGGCGAAGGTCGTTGCATATTTTGCTGAGCTTAACGGCACTCCGCTTCATGGTTCCGCTGAGTTGAACATAGGCCCCTGTATCGTACGTAGCCTCTATCAGGTCGGAAGCGAGTACCACGGGTATCCCACTCAGGTCTTTCATATAGGCTACCACTTTCTCGGCATAGCCCTGTGGTGCATTTACCCCGGTTCCAATTGCCGTTGCGCCCATATTCACTTCTACCAATAACATTTGCGCTTCCTTCAATCGTTGAATATCCTCGCCAATGGTGGTGGCAAATGCATTGAATTCCTGCCCAAGCGTCATGGGTACCGCGTCCTGCAATTGGGTTCGGCCCATTTTCAAAATACCACCAAATTCCTTGCCTTTGTTGTAAAAAGATTCCCGGAGTTTTTCAAGCGCTTCTGTAAAAGCATTGATCTTCAGGTATAGCGCCAATCTGAAGGCCGTTGGGTAGGCATCGTTGGTGCTTTGACTGCAATTCACATCATTGTTAGGATGCAGATACTTGTATTCGCCTTTTTTGTGGCCCATATGCTCAAGCCCGATATTGGCGATCACTTCATTTACATTCATATTGCAGGAAGTACCTGCCCCGCCCTGAATCAGATCACTGACAAACTGATCGGTAAATTCACCTTTGATCAGGCGATCGGCAGCATAGCAAATAGCATCTGTTTTCTCTTTACTCAGAATACCGCAATCATGGTTGGCAAGCGCGGCACACTTTTTTACAAAGGCAAATGCTTTAATAAAAACAGGCTGACTGGAAAGCGGAATACCGGTGATGTCGAAATTTTCTTTGGCTCTTAGGGTTTGTACGCCATAATAAAGGTCGTTGGAGATTTCTTTTTCACCGAGGAAATCATGCTCGGTTCTGAAATTTGTCATATAAAATGCTGGTGTTAAGGAAATGATTTTTTTTAACCATGTGAAGTTAAATTATTAGTGTGAAGTTTAAAATACTTCGTAATTTTTTTTTAAGCACCTCGTTTTATGGCATTTTTCAGGCTGCAACTTTTAAAATAGAGGCGGTTTTGGTCTAAAGCCTGCATTTTTGCAGTCCAATCAACCTTTTTTGAAATGGATTATCAGGTTCTTATCAGCAATCTAACCAACCCGGTTTTGTTGTTTTTTTTGCTGGGCGTATTTGCTGCTGTAGTCAAAAGTGATTTACAAATACCTGAATCCACTTCAAAGTTTATTTCGTTGTACTTATTATTTTCCATTGGATTCAGGGGTGGCGAAGAGCTTGCACACAGCGGCTTTACCAGCGAGATCACGGTCATAATGATAGCGGCAGCTATACTTGCCTGCATTGTTCCGCTTTATACCTTTTTTATTCTAAAAAAAAGGTTATCGGTAAGCGATGCCGGTGCGGTAGCAGCGGCATTTGGTTCGGTAAGTGCGGTAACCTTTGTGGCCGCTTCAGGTTTTTTGGAGGCAAGGGAAATATACTATGGAGGTTATATGGTAGCCGCTATGGCATTGATGGAAGCTCCGGCAATTATTATTGGTGTGCTGCTCATGCGCAGATACCAAAAGGAAAGCACGGTTCAGATGCCCATCCGTCGGGTGGTGTACGATGGCTTTACCAACGGAAGTGTTTTAATGATATTGGGCAGCCTGTTGATTGGAATGATCAGCGATGAAAAACAGGCAAAGGGTATTGAGCCATTTACAAGCGACATATTTAAAGGCTTCCTTGCTGTATTTCTGCTCGAAATGGGTATGCTCGCTGCAAAACGATTCAAAAGTTTCAGAAAATACGGCTGGTTTGCGACAGCCTTTGCCATTCTTGTACCGGCCTTCAATGGTTGCCTCACCGCGTGGCTTTCAGGGTATTTGCCATTGCATGATGGTAACCGCCTGATGCTTGCCGTACTTGCAGCCAGTGCATCGTATATTGCCGTACCCGCAGCCATGCGCCACGCAGCACCCGATGCCGACCCCGGTTTATACATACCAATGGCTTTGGGTGTTACTTTCCCATTCAATATCACTTTTGGAATCCCTCTTTACTGGACAATAATCACTTAAGGATTATCATATTCGTATATATGATCAATATGGGTATTGGGTTCCATATCACATACCGGTTTGATGATACCGTTGTGAAGGCTGTAAACCCAACCATGCAAATGAGGACGCTGATCGGTTTTCCATGCATGCTGAACAATAGAAGTTTTGGCAAGATTTAAAACCTGCTCCTGCACATTCAGCTCAATCAGACGGTTCACCCGTTCGCTTTCATCCTTTATGGCTACAAGTTCTTCTTCATGCAAACGGTAAACGTCTTTGATATTTCGCAGCCACTTATTAATAATACCAAAGCTCTGATTACCCATTGCGGCTTTTACACCACCACAACCATAGTGGCCGCATACAATAATATGTTTAACCTTAAGTACATCAACAGCATATTGCAAAACACTGAGCAGGTTGAGGTCGGTATGAATGACCATATTGGCAATGTTGCGCTGAACAAAAATTTCGCCGGGAGAGGTTCCGGTTATTTCATTGGCGGGTACCCTGCTGTCGCTACAGCCGATCCATAAAAACTCGGGTGTCTGAATATTGACGAGGCGCTTGAAATATTCCGGGTCTTCCAAAGTTTTTTCACGTGCCCAGGCTTTGTTCTCCAGCAATAATTTTTCGTAGGCATTCATACTGCAATCTGATTTAGAATTAAAAAATAATAGACCGGATCACTTTATGACCCTGCCCGCTATATCATTAAAATAGTTCCGGTTTTCTCCACCGGCATATTTTATATAAACCCTTATGTTCCTTGTTTCCGCATTAATGATAAAATCATTCATCAGGTCAACAATATCATTGTCAATAAATTCTGATTTGGTAGCATCAACCAACACAGAGGTATTGTCCGGAATTTCTTCCAACTGTTCTTTCAGGTGTGCTTTGTTTAAAAAGGTAACTTCCTTTCTGAACCGAATCAGGAAGCGGTTTTCATCGCGGATGGTAAAAATGGATGATTTGTAATTGCTTTTCAATACAAAATAAATACCTACCAATAGCCCGATGAAAATGCCCACAAGAAGGTCGGTCAGTAAAATAGCAACCACGGTAACAATAAAAGGGATGAACTGACTCCATCCTTTTTTATAATATTCTTTAAAAATACTCACCTTGGCTAACTTATAACCTGTCATAATGAGGATGGCAGCAAGTGCAGCCTTTGGAATAAGATTAAGCAGGTTGGGAATAAACAATACCGAAAGCAGGAGCAACACGCCATGCGAAATGGTGGAAAGCTTGGTTTTGGCTCCCGAACTTACATTGGCCGAACTTCTTACAATTACCGATGTTACCGGCAAGCCACCCAAAAGACCTGATACAAGGTTGCCGATACCCTGAGCCTTGAGTTCACGGTTGGTAGGGGTTAACCTTTTCTGCGGGTCAATTTTATCAACAGCTTCAATACTAAGGAGGGTTTCTATACTTGCAACGAGGGCAATGGTAACCGCAACTACAATAACATCTTTATTCATCACCTGTGTGAAATCGGGAGAAGGCAATGCTTTAAAAAAATCAACAGGATTACTAAACGCATCCAACTGAACGAGGTGATCACCGGAAAGGGCCCAATCAGGCATACTTACCCTGAAGAACAGATTGAGCAATACGCCGGCAATAACCACAATCAATGGTCCGGGAATAAACTGAAAAATCCTTTGCTTTTTAACCTTCTTCAATTCGAAGATCAACAGGATCCCGATAGAAAAAAGCCCGATAATGACAGCCCCCAATGTAAAGCGGCTAAAGGCCTTGAATATTTCAGTAAAAGTATTTTCATTATCCTTTTGCAGAAAAGCTTCATCCCCGATAGGATCGGCGTCATAACCAATAAGGTGAGGAAATTGCTTCAGGATAAGGATCAATCCGATGGCAGCAAGCATAGCTTTGATAACGGAATTCGGAATAAAATCTCCGATTATCCCTGCTTTTGCATACCCAAGCCCGATTTGGAAAATACCTGCCAAAACCACTGCCACCAGAAAAACTTCATAACTCGGAAGCTTTCCGATAGCACCCGCCACTATCGCCGTAAGTCCTGCTGCAGGCCCGCTGACACTTAACTGCGATCCGCTGAAAATACCGATAATGATGCCCCCAACCATTCCGGCAATAATCCCGGTAATCGGCGCTGCATCGGAGGCAACCGCCACGCCAAGACACAGCGGAAGCGCTACCAGGAACACAACAATAGAAGCCGGTAAATCGGCTGCAGCAGATTTAAAAAATTTCGACATGTAAGAGATGGTTGTTATAGGTTATGCCGGCTTTCTAAACCACATTCCAAAGCTAAAGGCGATAAATATTTTATTACCGGCATCACACAAAGCAAATATAGGTTTAGAATCAAATGAATGGAAGTGCTACATAATTTCAGCAATGGCAGCAGACGTAAATACACGCCATGGCGCCTTGATCATAATCCCCGCTTCTTCATACCATTCAGAATCGTTGTCCAGAAAACGAAATACCGTTGACGCCCTGTTTCGTTTGAAAATACTGAATAATACATCTGCACCGGGCATTTTTGCCTCTTTTAATACCCTTAGTAGAATACTGTCGTACAGGAGAAACCTTGAAGAATTTGAACCTGCTAAAAGTTGTGGATTATTTAACACGAGCCCCCTAACCAAAGCGGCTGCATGCTTTTGCATATTGGAAAAAGTGTAGCCTGTCGAAGCTTTTGTTTGTCCGCCTGCAGTACCTAAAAAAATGACCTTACCCTGCTTGCCGGGAAAACGGTAATTAGTCATTGGAATCACACCATTCTCTACTTCTTTTATACTATAGGAATCCAATCCGAGGTTTTGTTGAATATAATTTTTCAAACCTGAATCGTATTGTTCTGAGTCAAGTTCCTTTTCCGAGAAAAGGGTGTACTCTACCAGCGCTTTTTTGGGGGAAAGGGGCATAACATACACAAAAGTGCATCCATGTTCCTGCGGCACCCTGAAGTCCATCAGGTCGGCCGTATCAGGATCAAAACTATCCTGCGCTGTCTCAATCCACCAACCTCTGAAATGCTGTAACAGGTAATGCTGTGTGGGTTTAAGCTGTGGCGGCGCAAGAAGTATGCTCGAAAAAACAATACCTCCCTGATAAGTAAATCCGTCAACCGTTACCTCACCGGTGTCATCTTTAATTTCCGTAACACTTCCGTAAACAAGCTGAACACGGCTGCCGGCATTCCTGATCCTTTCGAAACAATGCTGATAAAAATCAACCGAACGGATCATTTTATAACTATACCCGTTCATGGAAAGATTGATATTTCCTTTTGGGTGCTTTACCCGCAGTTTATCCCAACGGCGGTAAACCGTTTCTTCAAAATAGCCATTTCCCTTTTCCCAGAAACACCAGGTTCGGTCGTTTGCTGTCTTTGGGCCACGGTCTATAAGGAGAATTTTTTTTCTTAAAAGGGTTGGTTCGTCCAATATCCTCATCAGGAGAGAAAGCCCCGCCCCTCCTGCACCTGCTATGATATAATCAAATTGCCGGTTCAATGTTGAAGACCCGCCCTCTTTTTATCCTGCCTTACCTTGTCCCAGTATTTTTTGGCTACTACCAGCATTCCAAAACTTTCACCATCCTCTTTATCAATATGCTTGTGGTGCATTTTGTGTGCCCAACGAATGGTACGTACATACACATTATTGCTGCGGGTAAACCATTTAAACCGCTGATGTATGATAACATCATGAACCAGGAAATAGGCAAGTCCATAAAGGGCTATGCCAAAACCGATGGCAGCTACCCAATAAACGCCCTTTTGCAGCCCAAGCATGATGCACAACCAGCTTGGTATCGCGAAAATCAAAAAGAAAGCATCGTTTTTCTCAAATACATGACCCCGCGGTTTGTGATGGTCTTCGTGCAGATACCACAGAAAGCCATGCATGACATACTTATGGGTGGCCCATGTGATGCCTTCCATTATTCCAAATGTTCCAAGTGTAATTAATATCCAGAGACTCCAATGCATATATAAAAATTCCAATTATTCAAAGTCCAAAGTCCAAAGGACACTTAACCCTCAACTCAATACCAAAACCGACCATAAACAATAAACAACAAACTGTAAACCCCTTTGGAATTTGGGATTTGTCAATTTGTGATTTCTTTTAAGCTCCTATTGTCCTCAATAACAAGAAAAACATTCCCTGCATCATTAACAAATGTACAGCAAAGAGGTTGTGCTTTTTAAAAGGTAAAAAATGAAAAAACACCATGATCAGCGCACTTACCCCCCACCATGTTGCATAATTAAGCCATGGAACCTCCCCCTTAGTCCATGTCCAATAGCCAAGATCCATAGCTACGGGTTCCATAATCCAATCAAACAATAAAGCAATTAAAGCAGCATCTGCAATCATGCTGAGGGCAACCCATCCTTTAGGCAATTCCTGATCGGCAGCCTGCTGTTTTTTCACCAATTTCTCATGTAACATGGCCATAGAAATACCGGCACAATAAATCACTACCATCCATTGAATCCCTATGAGGTAGGGAACTCCCTGCCATTTCGGGCCCAATAAATCGCCGTAGGTATATTCCCCGAATATTATGGCTGTATTCACTCCAACCCATTCGCTGCCAAAACCAAGAAGGAAAGCGGCTGTACAAAATCCCAGAAAACCGGCATTTATTTTTTCCTGTGTCCAAAGAATCAGAACTGCACAAACCAAAAGGTTAAGCGGGGTTAAAGAAATAAACAACGGAGACCTGAAAATGCCGATGGCTATTACACCTGAAATGTGAAAAGCAAGTGCGATAGCGGTGGCGATTTGCTGTTTTGAAAATTGCATCAATAGAAAAGGCTCTTTACAATTCATGCAAAGATGCAGCATCGGAAAGAATCAAACGGTTTTAATAGAAAAGCCCGGTCCTGCAATGTTGGCCATAATAGCTGCGCTGCGCAGGCAAAGCGGTATCCCTCCACCCGGATGAACGCTGCCACCAACAAAAAACAAACCTTTTATGTCTTTGCTGAAGTTGGGATGACGCAGAAATGCAGCGAACCTTGAATTACTGCTTGTACCATATAAACTTCCCATGTAGCTCCGGGTTTTGGCTTCTATGGCAATAGGGTCAAGCACAGCCTCCGTTTCAATTAAAGCAGCAATGTCGGCCTGCAAAGCAGTCGATAATTTGTTAATGACTGCCTTCCGGACCTGCGGTTTTAATGCTTCCCAATTCTGACCCCTGTTTGCGGGGACATTTACCATAACAAACCAGTTCTCCTTACCCTCAGGTGCCAGGCCGGCTTCCATTTTTGAGGTTATGTTGATGTAAATGGTAGGATCATGCCAAACATCGCCTGTTTGAAAAATATGCCTGAATTCTTCCTGATAATCGGCGCTGAAGAAAATATTATGCAGGCCGAGTTGTTCAAAATTCCGGCCAATGCCCCAGTAAAAAATCAGGGCACTGCTGCTTCGTTCCTGCTTCAGCAGTTTTGCAGCTTTTGCTTCCTGTTTCAGCAGGTGTTTATACGTGAAATAAACATCCTGATTGCTCACTACCATATCGGCACCATAAAAAGCGCCTCCTGCATAAACCCCTTCAACCTTCCCCTTTTCCGTTTTAATGGAATCAACCGGTGAATCAAAGAAAAACGCTACACCTTTTTTTAGCGCAAGCTGATACAGGGCATTGGTTATGCTGATCATTCCACCTTCGGGATAAAAAGTTCCCTCATTCATTTCGAGGTGAGGAATCAGGCTAAGCATAGCAGGTGCACTGTAAGGGTTGCTTCCATTATAAGTAGCGTATCGATTAAAAAGCTGCGCAGCTTCCGGCGTGGCAAATACACTACCGTTGTAATGACCAAGTGTTTTGAAGAGATGAGGAAACTTAACCGTTTGAAGCGCCTTTGCAATTTCCTTTACAGAAAAATCGCCCGGCCGGTGAAGTGAATGTTTCAAAAAAAGCTCCCCGACATTTTCATACAATTCCGAAGCATTGTCGAGGTAGTTGTAAATATTCTCCCGCGGCTCACCAAGAACCGAATGCATTTCATCGGCAAACTTTTTCCTTTCGGCCCAGGCAGTCAATTTTTTACCATTGCTGAAAAAATATGTACAGGTAACAGGAACCCTTTGGTACTTAAAATAATGGTCAATCGGCTCCCCGGCAAATGCAAAAAGCTCCTCGATATTTTGCGGTTGTGTGAATAATGACGGCCCTGCGTCAAACCGGTATCCGTCCTGATCGAAACTGCTGAGTTTGCCCCCGGGATAGCTGTTCTTTTCAAAAACGGACACACGCCATCCCATGCAGCTTAGCCTGATGGAAGAAGCCAGCCCGGCAATGCCTGCACCAATAACAATGGCATGTTTTCTGTTGTCCATGAATTATGCGCAAAAGATCAGAATGAAATCAGGCTGCCATATTTTCCTCAGCAATTTTTGCCTGCATATAGGCCTCTAAATAGGGCAATGCAATTTTAAACCAGGGGGTAAACTTCTCAGGTGACAATTCGAGGTCATTTCTGATTTCCTGCATCGATTTAAAACAATAATCAGCTACCTCTTCCGGATTGGGATGAAGCATTCCGTTATACGAACCGATGAATACATGATCAAATTCATGTTCATACAATCCGTTATCAAATTCTGCCTGATAAATAAAGTGAAAAGCCTTTTCCAACGGTGTGTAAACCCCAAGTTCTTCCTTTAGCCTGCGGATAGCCGCATCCGTTATTGCTTCATCGGGAAACGGGTGACTGCAACAGGCATTGGTCCAAAGGCCACCGCTGTGATATTTGGACAACGCGCGCCTTTGTAGAAGCATTTCGTTTTGGTTATTGAAAATAAAAATGCTGAAAGCCCGGTGAAGATGGGGTTTACGATGGGCTTCCATTTTTTCCATGGTCCCAACGGCTTCATCCTGCTCATTTACTAAAACTACTTCTGTCATGATTTTGGTGGTTCTGGGGTAATATATCTTTTAAACACTGCCAACCTGCAAATTACAGGATATTCAACTGGCTGCGCACGCCTGCCTTGGCAAGGATCATTATTTTGCCATAGTTGGGAATGCGTATCCTTTCCTCCATAATCCGCTGAGGGTGCAACCTTTTGATCTTGGAAAACAGGGACAGGTAATAGCGATATGCGACATACACACCAAATCTTGCCTTCAGCGGCAGTTTGACTATACCTTCGTATGCATCGTCAAAATCCTTTTGAATGTCTGATTCAATGCAAAGTTTCTGATCATGCGAAAAATTGGAGAAATCGCAATTGGGAAAGTACACCCTGTTCATTCCCTCAAAATCTGCCTTGATATCCCTCAGAAAATTTACCTTTTGAAAAGCAGCGCCAAGGCTTCGTGCAGGGGCTTTCAGTTGCTCGTATAGATCCTTTTTGCCTTCACAAAAAACATATAGGCACATCAACCCCACCACTTCGGCGCTTCCATAAATATATTCTTCGTAGCCTTTGGCATCATATTGCTTTTTGTCGAGATCAAGCTCCATACTGTAGAAAAACGCATCGATCAGGTGATGGTCGATGCCGTACTCATTCACGGTTTTCTGGAAGCTATGCAAAATGGGATTAAGGCTGATACCCCGGTTAATTGCCTTGT
The DNA here is from genome assembly GCA_025455245.1 of Chitinophagaceae bacterium. Classification (GTDB taxonomy): domain Bacteria; phylum Bacteroidota; class Bacteroidia; order Chitinophagales; family Chitinophagaceae; genus Phnomibacter. The sequence continues at coordinate 2,554 of JALOMX010000018.1, read as the reverse complement.
AAGTTTCATCTTTAAACTCTGCAAGAAGGGTTTCTTTATCATGGTTATGAAAGGTATCCACAATTTCATCGGCAAACCGTACAAAACCATAAATGTTGAAGATGGGTTGGCGCAGGTCGGCATGAAGCATCCGGATGGCACTGCTGAATGAAGTGCTGTACCGTTCGGTAGTAAACTTACTGCAAGCCTCGCTTACCGTATGGAAAATTTTCATCATAGCTTAAAACCGTTTATTTTAATGAACATTTTTTTGAATAAGCTTTGCCACTACTTCACCGCTGATGAGGCTTGGCGGCACACCCGGCCCCGGAACGGTTAATTGCCCGGTAAAATAGAGGTTCTCCACTTTCTTGCTTCTGCAGGAAGGTTTTAAAACAGCCGTTTGCCTTAAAGTGTTCGCTAAACCATAAGCATTTCCTTTAAATGCATTATAATCCTCGATAAAATTGCTGTGCGCGTAGGATTTGAAATAAAGGATCGAGTCACGGATGGTAACTCCTAACCGCTTTTCAAACCGGTCAGCAATTATATTAAAATAATGCATACGAACTTCCTCACTATCACCCCCGAGACCTGTAGCCACCGGAACCAGGAAAAAAAGGTTTTCGCATCCCTCAGGGGCTTGAGAAGGATCTGTAACCGAAGTGGCGCTTGCATAAAACAGCGGGTTGTCGGGCCATCGGGGACTCGTGTAAATATCCCGGGCATGGGGAGCAAAAGGTGTATCAAAAAACAGGCTGTGGTGCAATAACCCGGGGATTTTTTTGCCGACACCCACATAATACAAGAGGCATCCCGGCGCCATAACCCGCTTATCCCAGTAGGATTCTGTATAGGTCCTGTATTTCGAAGGCAAAAGCTTTGTTTCGGTAAAATGGTAATCGGCGCCACTGATTACCACATCGGCTTTGTACACCCCGGTATTTGTTTCTATACCCGAAGCCCTGCCATTTTCAATAATTATTTTTTGTACATAGTTTTCAAAATGAAATTCTACCCCCTGTTGTTCCGCAAGTCTGTGCATCCCTTTTACAATGCTGTGCATGCCCCCCTCCGGGAACCAGGTGCCGCCTTTTATGTCGGCATAATTCATAAGGCTGTACAAGGCGGGTGTGTCTTCTGCCAGGGCGCCTAAAAACAGGACCGGAAACTCCATCAGCTCCCTGATTTTAGGGTTGGTAAAATGCTTTCCGAAGTGATCTTTAATGCTTGTAAACACATCGAGCCTGAATACCCCGGCCGCAAGCTGCACATCCAAAAACTCAAAAAGCGACTGACCGGGTTTAAAAACCAGCCTGTTGATACCTACTTCATATTTATAGGCCGCCTCTTTCATTACCTTGTCGAGGGCTGCCCCTGCGCCGGGTTCAATTTTTTCCAGAATGCTTTTGTAAGAATCATAATTGGCAGGAATATCCCAGTGATCATCGGACCAATAAACCCTGTAAGAAGGATCAAGACGGTGCAGGGTGTAATAATCGCTTACCTTTTTGCCAAACTGATTAAAATATCTTTCAAATACATCAGGCATCCAATACCAGCTTGGACCCATATCGAAGGAGAACCCGCCGGCTTTCAGTAAACGGGCCCGTCCGCCGGGTTGCTCATGCTTTTCAAATAATGAAACCTGCCATCCCGCTTTTGCTAAAAAACTGGCAGCCGACATTCCCGCAAACCCACTACCTATTACAATTGCCTTTTTACCCAAAACGTCATTTGTTTATGCTGTTCAAAAAAAAATCCCGTCAATGAATCCATTAGCGGGATAATTATACAAATAATTTGAAAAAGCGTTCAATAAACTTATCTGCGCTCCAATTGTGACTTCAACAATTTACGGGCAAAATGGATACGGCTTTTAATGGTTCCAAGGGGTTCTTCAAGCATCTCGGCAATTTCATGATATTTAAACCCTTCGTAGTAAAGCACGAATGGCTTTTTAAAGATCTCAGGCAGTTCATGCAGGGCAGCCTTGATTTCCTTCATCTTGATCTGACCTTCGGCACTGTTGTCAATGGTCACCTGATTGTAATTGATCAGGTAATCGTTGGGGGTGCTGTCAAAAATGGTATTCTGCTTTGCCTTACGACGATAATGATTGATAAAGATATTGCGCATAATGGTGTACAGCCATGCCTTTACATTGGTACCTACATTATACTTATCCCTATTGGCAAGTGCACGGAAAATGGTTTCCTGCATCAGGTCCTTCGCGGTTTCATGATCGCGTGTAAGCGTAATGGCAAATGGCTTGAGGAAATCTGTATTCTCAAGCAGCATTTTATCAAAATCAGAATTCGTCATAGGAATATTGTTTAATTTTTGATGGTGTAAAGCTAAACAATTTTATTTCGAACTACCAAACTTTTTGTTGAATTTTTTTCTGCCAATCCTTAACAAGGATAAAGTAAGTGTATAGAACGCTAATAACCAAGCATTTAGGGCAATAGTCTAAACAAAAAAACATTTTTGTTTAATCTTTAATTGTATATATAGAACATAAGGCTAACAGATGTTTAAACATCGTGTTAAAATTTTGTTTCATTAAATTAAA
>JALOMX010000255.1 GCA_025455245.1 Chitinophagaceae bacterium | reverse complement strand
ACTGCATAATTTAAGTCTTTTTCAGGCAGCATTTTTTCCTTTAAAGATTAGTTTTTCAAGCATGACCATGGCGAGAATTGCGCAAATCATGAAAAGGAATATGGTAGTGTTTCCATCTATGTAATATGTCCAGTTCACCTGTGGCAATGAAATGTCGGGAACCGGCAAATCAGAACCGGAGGACTTCGCTGAAAAATCAATCCGGGAGAACATATACCCCAAAATTCCCATTAATAATCCCCCAAGAATACCACCGGCAACCCTGAATATCCAGGGATTCTGTTGCATGCGAACAGGCCTTGCTATTTCCATCCCCGCAATTTCTTCCATTACATTTTTGGTAAACCGCATGGAAGGTTCCATAGTTTCAAGGTTGTATGTCAGCATTTGGTGAACAGACAATAACCCTTCATAGGATTTTTTCCAGATTTTATCCGTAGCTATCTTTTCTTCAATAAAGGCACGTTGTTCTGAACTAACCTCTCCATCGAGGTAAGATTGTATCAGCTCTTCCATATTTTTATCAATAAGCATAGGTATGCTTTTTAAGAAGTTTATAAATGTATCAACTCTTCTGTAAACTTTGTTTCAATTAATTTTTTCAACCGCGTTCTTGCCCTGTGTAGTTTAACTTTGGCTGTATTGGGATCAATCCCCATAATGCGTCCAATTTCATCTAAGGTTTGTTCCCCCTTATAAAATAGTGTCAATACCTGCGCATCATCGGGTCCAAGCATGCCAATGGCTTTTTGAACCATTTCCACCCTCGATTTGATTTCGATGGTGTTGGCTGAAAATCCGCCGCCTGCACTTTCTGCAACCACCTGTACTTTTTCATGGCTCATCGAAAGCGTGTCTACCCTTTTTTTCCTGAGAAAAGAAAGACCTAATGAACTGACAATGGTGTACAACCATGTACTGAATTTGGCATCTCCGCGATAATCGGCAAGGCTCCGGTAAGCCTTTACAAATGCGCTTTGGGCCAGTTCTTCAGCATCCTCCCGGTTGTTTACCAATCTGTACGCCACTGTAAATACCATATTTCTGTAACGCTCTACCAATACCGCAAAGGATTGTTGATTTCCCTGCAATACCTGTGTTATTAAATCCCTGTCTGATAGGGGCGTACTCATATTTCAGTGTATATGACGCAGTTAAAGGTAAAGAGGTTACAATGGCGGAGCATAAGAAATAAGAAATAAAGAATAATAAATAAGGCTTGCCCTGAGCGAAGTTGAAGGGAATAAGGAAGGGAGGGGATTTAAATATTTTACAAAAATTTTTGCGCGGGGTGTAACCAAACCAATTTGGCTGTAGTCATATGCTCAGAATCACACCACACACAAACAAAAAAATTAATTAACACACAAAAATTTAAAACTATGAACGGAGAAATTTTCATCCCGATTACACTTTTTGTTTCTGCAGCACTTATGATTATGGTTATTGCCTATTACCGCAGCCGCGAAAACCTTGCCATGATTGAAAGGGGCATGAACCCGAAACTGAATGAGGCAAAGCCTACACCGTATCGTGCCTTTCGTTGGGGTATGCTGCTGATTGGGGCCGGTTCAGGCCTGTTAATTGCGTATCTCATCGACCAAACCACCTCATTAAGTGATACCGAGGGCATATTTTTCGCCCTGATTTCCATCGGTGCAGGTGTTGGCCTTATCATTTCGCACAAAGCAGAAAAAGCTTATCTGGATAAGCTACCGAATGATAGTAATAATCAATAAGAATTGGGAAGGAAAAAGCACGGGATCAAACTTATTGCAAGTTCGGTCCCGTGTTTATTTTTTCAACCCCTAAGATGATTGCGGAAATAGAATATTACTGATTTTAGGTAAAAACCTGATAAGCCACCCAACTGAAGAAATATGCCAAAGCGGTCATGTATGCCAATTGGATCATTGGCCATTTCCAACCTTTGGTTTCACGTTTTACAATGGCTATGGTACTCATACATTGCATGGCAAGCAAATAAAATACCATCAGGCTAATACCTGTGCCGAGTGTATACACTTTGCTTCCATCGGGTCGGGTTGCATTCTGCATTTTTTGCCGAAGCGTCTGATCATTTTCATCAGCCTCATCACCAACACTGTATAAGGTGGCCATGGTGCCTACAAATACTTCGCGTGCAGCAAAAGATGTTATAAGGGCTATGCCAATTTTCCAATCGTAGCCTAATGGGGCAATGGCAGGTTCAATAAATTTGCCCATAATGCCGGCATAGCTGCTTTCTAGTTTTTCGGTAGCCTGCAATTTGGATAATTCTTCTTCGCTCTCCGGTTGTTGAGCTATTAATGTGCCATATCGTTTATCAACTTCTGACATTCTGTTGCCCGGACCGAATGAACTTAAAAACCATAGTACAATGCTGATGATCATAATAATTTTCCCTGCTTCGGAAACAAAAATCCTGGCCTTCTCCACCATGGTAACGACAGCATTTTTCCAGCGGGGAGGACGATACACGGGAAGTTCAAGTATGAAATAACTTTTCTCTTTAAGGTTTATAAACCATTTAGCTACCCAGGCTACACCAAGCGCAACGGCCACCCCAAAAACATAAAGCCCCATCATGACCAAACCCTGCAAGCTCAGGAATCCGAAATAATATGTATTGGGAATAATTAATCCAATCAGTATGGTATAAACAGGCAGGCGTGCACTGCAACTCATTAATGGGGTAATTAAGATGGTAAGAAGCCGTTCCTTTTGATTTTCAATATTCCGGGCGCTCATAATTGCCGGCACAGCACAGGCAAAGGCACTGATCATGGGCATGACGCTTTTGCCGTTCAGGCCCACCTTACGCATCAGCTTATCGGTTAAAAAACTGATCCGGGCCATATAACCACTGTCTTCCAAAAGGGTAATCAATCCAAAAAGGATCATAATCTGAGGAATAAAAATCACGATACCGCCAAGGCCGGCAACAATGCCGTTTATCAGTAAATTACTCCACCACGTATCGGGCAAAGTACCGGATAGCCAGCCCTGCACAGATCCAAACAAGCCATCAATGGCATCCATCGGATATTGGGCGAGCCAGAAAATACTTTGAAACAAAAGGAATAAAACCACCAGCATGATGATATAACCCCATAAACGATGGAGCAAAATATTGTCGAGATGGTCACTTTTTATTTTGCGGGCAAGCGGATCAGCTTCTACTACATTTTTATTCATTACCTGCCTGATACGCTGATAACGCAGCATGACCTCTTCTGCCTGAAGCTTTGTCGGATTAAATGCGTTTCTTTTTTCACATGCCTCAATAGCGGTTTGCACATCTTCGTTAAAGTCGAAAGATTCATGGTGCATCAGGTAATGTAAGGCAGGATAAGGATGCAGTTCAGGAAAAATATTTTTTACATCATGAATAGGCGCCGGTGCCAGGGCGAGGTTGTCGATGAAATCATAATGAGGGCAGGGGCAATTATTGGTTGCTACCATTTCGATGGCCTTCTTCAGATCGGCTAAACCCTTGCCTTTACGGGGATTTACGGCCACTACAGGAACGCCGAGATCAAGCTCCAAACCTTCAATGTCTACCTGTGTGCCTTTTTTTCGGGCAAGGTCCATCATGGTAAGTGCTATTACCACGGGTATTTTCAAATCAAGGATCTGACTTGCGAATAATAAATTTCTTTTCAGGTTGCTGGCATCTGCAACCAATACCACCATATCAGGAATGGTTTCCTTATCCTGATGAAGAAGAACCCGGTATGCAACCCATTCGTCGGCACGCCTTGGGTACAGGCTATACGTGCCCGGCAGGTCGGTAATTTGCGCAATCAGTGTAGGTGAAACGCGGCATTCTCCGGTTTTTTTATCAACCGTTACCCCCGGAAAATTCCCGACTTTTTGATTTAAGCCGGTAAGACTATTGAAAAGGCTTGTTTTACCGCTATTTGGGTTGCCAACAAGGGCAATATGTAGATGCTTTTTTCTCAATTTGATCGAAATAGGCGCGAAGGTAAGTGCAAGCGAAGTTCAGAAGTTTCGATATCGGGAACCCGACGACCTTAAATCGGGAAAAATCCGTTTTTTCAGGGCATATTTAAGGTACAGAATCTCCGTTGGTTGATTTTAATTCTGCTTCTATGTCCCTTAGCTTTTGAGAACAAAATGCAATTAACTCTTTTGCCCTTTTCACCTTTTC
>JALOMX010000254.1 GCA_025455245.1 Chitinophagaceae bacterium | reverse complement strand
TCAAAGGCATCTTCCCTCAGGGGTGTGTCGTAAGATGTACTGATGTGTTCATCTCCTATTTCGTCAATGGTCAGTTCGCCAATGCCATCAAGTTCCCGCATTGTCTTTCCGTTAAAGCCATTTAAGGTTTCTTCTTCTAACATTGTTTCCGTGTTATACCCGTTATGCGGGGTATTCCACATAGTTCCGTTCTGTTTCATAAAGTCTTATTTTCAAATCTTTTGAGTTATCAATATGAGGTCTTAAACGATCGTAAATGACTATAGCAATATTTTCCGCTGTCGGTATCAGTGTCCTGAATTCTTCGATATCAAGGTTCAGGTTTCGATGATCAAATTCCTCCGTAACTTTTTCTTTGATCAGGTCGCTCAGTACCTTCATATCCATAACATAGCCGGAAACAGGATCAATTTCACCCGTCACCTGTACAATCAGATCATAATTGTGGCCATGGTAGTTTGGATAATTACAACGACCGAAAAGTGCTGCATTTTCCGCGTCGCTCAGGTTTTCGTTGTGCAACCTGTGCGCCGCATTGAAATGTTCCTTTCTGAATACTGATACCCTTTTCATAACGATAAATTGAATCTGACAGCCAATTCCAGACCTAAAGACAAATTTGAACCTGTTTTTGTTTAAATGATTATGCTTAACTATTAAACAGAATTTGTTAAAAGGTCTTCAGACCATCGTGAAATTTTTTTGTTGGAGTAATAATAGAAAATATGGCCGAATTTCTGCACAATAATTGAGCCTTATGAATATTCCCTAATTTTCTTTCAAAACTGCTTTGTAGCTACTTTTGCACCGTTATGGTGTATGTTACCCGGGTTGAGCATTTTAATGCTGCGCACAAATTGTATAATCCTAATTGGTCCAAAGAGCAAAATGAAGCAGCTTTTGGTCCTTGTGCAAATGATAATTGGCATGGGCACAATTATGAAATGCATGTTACCGTAAAAGGGATGCCTGACCCTGATACCGGTTTTATTATTGATGTAAAAAAACTCAGTAAGATCGTAAAGCAAGTCATTCTGGACAGGGTAGATCATAAAAACCTGAACCTTGATGTGGACTTTATGAAAGATAAACTGGCAAGTACCGAAAACTTTGTAATGGCCATCTGGAAAGAATTGGAGCCTCATATTAAGGGGGGTAAACTTCATCAGATCAGGCTTTATGAAACCCCGAGGATTTACGTGGATTATTTCGGTGAATAGGCGACAGTAACTTTGGTTGCCTTTCTATGTTGGATATTATCAAATACCTATTATCAAGTTCTGTTATTGTAAAAAAAAATTTCTGTAATGGCATTAAGCCCTGATGAACGCAGGTTTTTAAAAAACTGGGAAGAGCAACGAAAAGATGGCAGAACCTCCTTTGTTGGCACCTATACCTTTGGATTATTTATCCTTTTTTACATGGGTTTTATTGCTGTCGGACTATTTGCGGGGTGGCCATTTCTGAAAAGATCATGGCTTGTTCTGATGGCTCTTGGTGCCCTTTTAACAGCCTTTGGGGTTGCATGGGCCCTCTGGAAATATCAGCAAAAGAAATTCTCGGCCATCATCCGCCGGGAATTGTCGCAATCTGAGCATTTGGAAAAGAATTAACCGGATACCGGACCATAATCCAGAAACCGCATTTTCAGGGCAGGGGAGGGAATCCAGCATTCGTTTTTTTTGCCAAACCACTTATAACGGTTTTTCCCAACAAAATCGTAAACCGCATTGCGAATAAATCCGGGAACAATAAGCAGGGTAAAAAATACAGGCCAAATGCCTGACAGGTGCCTGCAAACCCTCAATGCACCTGAGGATCGGGTAAAAGCCCGGCCGTTTTCAACAAAAACCATTGAGTTTAATTCATTTTCCGGCAGATGGAATGAGATCAGGATTTTTTTGCCGGCTTCACTTTGCAGGGATGCAAATTTAATTTTGGCATGCGGGTCTCTTTTTATGATAAACTGAACACTATCAGAGCAAAGATTGCAGAGTCCGTCAAATAAAACCACCAATTGCCTGTGATCATCCATCATTTTTACAAATATACGGTTGGGGTTTTCAACCTTTCGGGCTCCTGCATGGTTTTAATATACTTTTACATCTAAAATTTATTTCCATTGGAACCGGGTATACGTCTTTTTTTGGTTACGATTGTTCAGAGCATGTCGTGGGCATTGCTGTGGATGTTACTTAACACCTTTTTCGGCATTAAGCTGGGTCTGCTTTTTCTCGATGAAAAAATCACGATCTGGCATGGTATATATTATATAGGAATGATTGCAAGCTTTGTCTGGGTTTGGCGCCATGTAAGGAAAAAATGGAAAAATCTTCCTGATTTCACCGGGGAAGATTGATGGAATGGATGATTTTAACTTGTGTGGTCGTACACTATTTTCCAGCCGTTCCTGAATTTTCTGAATATCAGGGTGAAATATCCGCCCGCATCTCCTATCGTCCTTTTTAAATCCCATTTTCCGAGTACCCGGCAATTTTCTTTTGAGAGGAACTCAATATTTATGATGGTAAAATGGAGTTGTCCCATTTTTTCAGGTGTATTGTATGACTGACGGTACCTTTCAAGGGTATTTTCCCATCCGTATCGCGGGCCATTTGATCCGATGAAAATCAAGGAATCATGTTTCCAGTAGCCCTGCATAAAACCTTCAATATCTCCCTTGTTCCAGGCTGCTTCCTGTGTGTTCAGAACAGTACGGATAGCGGTAATGTCGTTGGTGGTCTGACCGTACAACATTCCCCCTGATAACCATATGGCGATTAAAAATACAATCCTCATAATGATGAAGGTAGGTTTTCTGCCCGTAACATTTCCCTTTTTCCGGGAGGCCCCTGCAATTTTCTGACGGATAATCCCACTGACTCCATCGCCCTGCGTACATCTCCTTTACTGCAATAGGTTACAAGACATCCGCCTTCTTTCATCATGTCTTTCATTTTAGAAAAAATACCTGCTGTCCACAATTCAGGCTGTGCATTCGGAGCAAATGCATCGAAATAAATGATGTCAAATTTTTCGGCAGTTGTAAATTCCTGCAGGGTGGCATTTATCCTGGTCAGCTTAAAATGATCGGTGATGTCTATTGGTTCATCATAAACCGGTGCATGCATTTTCAAAAAGGTTTCGCTGATTTCAGGTTTCCCCAGGATTTCAGGGTAATTAAGATGTTTGACTGAAGAAAGTGGAAGCGGGTTGGTTTCGATGGAAGTATATTCAATTTTTAGATGTTTCGTTTCTCCTTCTATTAAAGTAAGAAGTGCATTCAGGCCTGTACCAAATCCCATTTCAAAAATTTTCAGTTGAGATCTTTTGTTTGCCATATAATGCAAACCTGCCTCCATAAAAACATGCCGGCTTTCCTGAATAGCTCCAAATTTGCTGTGATAGGTTACATCGAACGTTTTATTCCTGAGTGTATGCGAACCATCTGCGGTGGTCATCAATTCTATATCCAGTTCCATTGTTTATCCCCAACGTTTTAATGCACTTCTGAACGTGTTGCAGTGCGCTTCTACTATATGACGGATATCTTTGCTATATCCGCCGCCCATGGCCACCACACAGGGTAAATTTTTATTGACACAGTAATCAAAAACCAACTCATCCCTTTTTTTGCATCCGGCAATGCTAAGGTTCAGTTTTCCATATCTGTCAGTTGCCAGAACATCAACCCCGCTGAGAAAAAAAATAAAATCAGGCTTTACATGTTGATCAATCCAAAGGAGCTGTTCCCGGAGAATTTCCAGGTAAGGCTCGTCCGAAATTCCTTCAGGAAGTGGAATGTCAAGATCACTCTTTTCTTTGACAAAGGGGTAATTATGGCCACCATGCATACTAAAGGTGAAAACGGCAGGTTCGTGCTCAAAAATTTTGGCAGTTCCATTTCCCTGATGAACGTCAAGATCGATGATTGCAATTTTTTGGGCAAGTTTGTTTAACAGGAGATAATTCGCCGCTACTGCCATATCATTCAGCAGGCAGAAGCCTTCTCCGCGATCTGCAAAGGCATGGTGTGTTCCCCCTGCCACATTCAGGGAAACCCCGTTTTGCATTGCATATTTACAACAATCGATTGTTCCACGGGTAATCCGTAATTCCCTTTGAACCAATGCTTCACTGAGCGGAAAACCAATGCGGCGGATATGTTGGGGAGAAAGCCGGAGGTT
>JALOMX010000253.1 GCA_025455245.1 Chitinophagaceae bacterium | reverse complement strand
AGGTGGCTATGTATGGGTTGCCTCTGCCATCTGTGGTCATGCTTGTCTGATTGATGAGGTCGCTGTTTTGGGGTATGCGGGCAGCGTATTCGGCTGAACTTGCCTTAACAGGCAGGGTATAGGCAGTGCCATCTGATTTTTGCCAGGTGCGTCCGCCGTCGTTGCTGCGGGCATAGCACATATCATGGTTGGTACTAACATTGGCTGATTCGCGCCATACCCACGAAAGGTGTACCGTACCCTTTTTGTCCACAAAGGCCTGCCAGTAGGCATTGCGCTTGCCTTCGCCGTCTATCAGGTTTTGGTGCAGGGTTTCCCATGTTTTTTTTTGAAGATCATATTTTTTCATGACTAAGTTTCCGCGCCCTGATTGCCCGTCGCGGTAAAGAAAGAGCAAACCTCCATCAGGCATGCGGAAAAACTCCGGATAGGTAACCTTGTTTTCTACCTCGCCGTTCATGGGCATTACATCCGTCATCTCCAACGAAAAGGGATGTCTGCTTCGGGCGTAATGCAGGGTATTATTGTGGTGGTTCCAGGCCATATGCAAATAGCCATTGCCATCGGCCATCAGGCTTATACTGTTGTGCGCATCCTTAATGTTGCCTGTGAAACTTGTTTCTCTTAAGTGCCAGTTGTTTTTTCCCGAAGTCCGTTTACCCAGCACTACTTTTCCTTTGTTGTTGTAATAAGCAATGAATTGAACCCTACCAATAGAGGTGATGGCATTTTTCCGGAAAATAACGGCATTTATGGAGTTGCCGGCCCATCCCGAATCCACCTTTGAAACTTTAACATGGGTTTTTGCCGGTTGTCCCAATGCAGAATGCATGCAGAGCCAAGCTCCGATCAGAAGCAAATATTTTGGGGAAACAGCAATCATTAATTGTAACAAACCATTTTGGCCATTCAAAATAAACCAACCTGTTCCGTGCTTCCATCCTGTAGCTACAGGATGGTGGAATAACCTATACCGCTAATTTGCCGCCTTTTATTTGAGTGAACAAAAAATTTGCTATCATGCGATTGCTTTCTTGCCTTTTTGTGGCCTTAATGTGTAATGTGTATTTGCCTGCTCAAAAAGTAGTAGGTAAGTATACCGGCGGATTTTCCGGCAAGGGCAATGTTTTTTCCTGGAGAACGGAAAGCGCGGTGCACCGGCTTGAGTTTTGTAATCCTTCTGTTATACGTGTTCGCAGTTCCTTTACAGGTAGTTTTGAAGCCGATGAACCATGGATGGTGGTAAAATACCAATGGGCTCCTGTAAATATAAAGCAATCGGAAACCTCTGAAGCAATTACACTCGAAACCGAATCCCTTCGCGTACGCATACGGAAGGATAATTCGGGAATTGAGGTGTACAACCAAAAGAATGAACTGTTAAGCAGCGATGCCAACGGTGGCGCTCTAATGCAGGGAGAAAAGCCCTTTATATCAAAATCTCTTGCACCGGATGAAAACTTTTTCGGCTTTGGCGAGCGCATGGATTTTTTAAATCATCGCGGCAAAAAAATCAGGCTTGATGTGGGCCGAGGCAAGGGGATGCCCCACGAAGTGGGCGCCTATAACATACTCGAAGCCAACTATTGCCCCGTTCCTTTTTTCATGAGTACTAAGGGATATGGAATATTTTTTCATAATTCGTTTACCACCCATTGGGATATGGGATATTCAAACCCCAATGCCTATAGTATTAGTGCAGATGGCGGTGAGCTTGATTATTATTTTATGTACGGCCCCGGCTTTGCACAAATACTTAACCACTACACAGATATAACAGGCAAGGCGCCGCTGATGCCCAAATTTGCGCTTGGATTACATGTTGGCACCTACAGCGGCGGCACATGGGGTCATGAGCAATTCACAAGTGATACCTATGTATTGCTGCTTGCCCTCAAACTGCGTGCTATGGGCATTCCGGTAGATATTCTGCACCTTGACAGTGTATGGCGCATTTTTGGAAAAGTAGGCGGCAAAGGGGCAACTTCCTTTGAATGGAGGCCAACTTTCCGTAACCCCAAAGCTATGTTTGACAGCCTGTATGCCATGGGTTTTAATATGGTGGGTATGCATATACGACCGCGATTTGATAATGGCAATGTGCTGAAATTGCTGGATACTGCGCAGCAACTTGGCTTTACCTTCCCCGAGAATGGAAAGCCTGGAGAATTTGTAAACTTCTTCAATGAAAAAGCTGTTGACTGGTGGTGGCAGCATGGGGTAAAAAGGATTGCCGATCTTGGCGCCATGTTTTTGAAAACCGATGAAGGCAGCGCCTTTGGAGGCAAAGCCAACGAGAGCGACAAGGTGGGACCCGTTGGTAAGGAAGCGCAACGCCTGCACAATATTTTTCCCATTGCGTATGCAAAAGCCCCTTACGAAAAATTTGCCGCGCACAACAAACTGCGTGGTATGAACCATACCCGTGAAGGCTATGCGGGTATTCAGCGTTACCCATTCATCTTTGCAGGTGACTGGCCAAGTGAATGGCAATATTTTGCCCCGGTGATAAAGGCGGGTCTCAATATTGGTCTCAGCGGCGTTGGCAACTGGGCACATTGTATGGGCGGCTTTGAACATGTGGCCGATCCCGAACTTTATATCCGATGGACACAGTTTGGGCTGATGAGCCCCGTAGCACATTTATTTGGCATGGATCATCCTGCCTACAAAGAACCCTGGAATTATGGCGATGAAGCCTTGCGTATTTTTAAACAGTATGATTCGTTGCGATATCAACTGATTCCTTACCTCTACAGTCATCAATACGAAATGCTGCAAACCGGATTACCTATGATGCGGGCGCTTGTACTGCATTATCAAAATGATATAAACACATACGATATTACTGATCAGGACCTGCTTGGAGGCAGCATAATGGTGTGCCCCGTTACTACCAAGGGAGCTAAGACGCGTACTGTTTATCTGCCCGAAGGGCAGTGGTACAATTACCACACAGGGGAAAAATATAGTGGTAGGCAATATATTCATGTGGCTACTCCGCTGCAGATACTCCCTATGTTTGTAAAAGCAGGCGCCATAGTGCCTAAGCAGCCCGGTATGGCTTATGTAGGCGAAAAGGTAGTCGACACCCTAACGCTTGAAATATATCCAGGTAATGGCAGCTTTACCCTATACGATGATGATGGCCGTACTACTAACTATCAAAATGGCGAACAGGTGTTAACCGTAATGCAACTTTCCCAAATCGGGAAGATGCTAAAGATTTCAGTATCTAACCCCTCCGGACGCTTCAACCCTGGAAAGCAGTTTTATTCCCTAAAGGTAAGGGCATCTGAAAAGCCGGCAACAGTATTCATTAATGGCAAACCGGCACAGGTGCACTTTGATGAAGTTGGCGTTTGGGCAATGGTTGCGGCTATTGGTGATAACAGCGGGCCCGTTGAAGTGCAGGTAAACTGGTAGGTTTGTACAGGGCATTTAATTTTTGAATCCCCTTTTCTTATAAACTGTCCGGGTTTCTAACCTAAAGCGAAGCCCTGAGCGTGAGTTTAAACGGATTCTTAATCTTTTCATGTGAATGCTCAAGAATAAGTTTTGCGGCAGATTGCCCCATTTGCTCAAAATCGGTACTGATGGTGGTGATGCCGCTCAGGATAATTTTTTTCAAAGGGGTTTCATTGTAACTGATTACACCCACATCTTTTCCAACCTTAAGATTTTTCTCCATGATCTTTTCAATAAGTACCACAAGGTCTGTTTCCATCAGATTGATGTACACATTCCCCGGTTGAATATCTGCCTGTTCTATATCATGTATTACATGGTAATTGAATGTATATTGTCTGCAAAAGATTGTGAAGCCCCGGATGATTTCTCTTGGATGATAAGTGTCTTCCGGAAAGATAATGTTTATGCTATGATATTTTTGAAGATGGGGTAATGCTCCTTCAAGGCTTTCCATCAGGTCTTTATCAAACTGTTCGTACACAGCACCAAAATCCCCTTTAAAGTCAGGCACCATTTTATCGAGAATAATTAGTTTGTCCTGTGGCAATTCACGCAACACTTCAATGGTGTTATCTTCACCATCTGTGTAATGCGGAATGATGACAAAATGAGAATAGTCTTCCTTACGGTTGTGGATGAGTTTTTTAAAAAGTGAAAAATCGTTGTTGTAAATATAAAAGTCAACAAGGGCATTTTCTCCAAGGGCATCCACAAAGGAATCATAG
>JALOMX010000017.1 GCA_025455245.1 Chitinophagaceae bacterium | reverse complement strand
ACTTATTTTTTGTCTATTGATTTCCTTAAGCTTGTATTTATTTCATTTGTTATTGCCGCCCCGGTTTCATGGTATGCCATGAATAAATGGCTTGAATCATACCCTTACAGAATTGATATCCATTGGAGCATGTTTGTTGTTGCAGGAGTTTTATCATTAATTATTGCATTTGGAACTGTAAGTTATCAGGCAATTAGGGCTGCCATAGCCAATCCTGTAAAAAGTTTGAGAACAGAGTAGGGAGTATTGAAAATCGGGAAGGGTATAATGAACTCAACATTGTTATGAATAAGCTATAAAGACATTATGAAAAAGTGAATATCCCGAAACATATATTGACTCATTCATCTATTCACTCTTTGACTAAAAACACACGCCATGATTAAAAACTACTTCAAGATAGCCTGGCGGAACCTTGTTCGTAATCCAACCATTTCTTTCATAAATATCGGAGGACTTGCTATTGGGTTGTCCTGTGCCATCATTCTTTATCTGTATGCAGGCAGCGAGTTTGGTTATGATTCTTTCTATAACAAAGCTGACCACATTTACCGCATCTACACCCATATCAGCCTGAATGGGGTTGAATCCAGAGAAGCAAAAAGCAGCCCACCTGTTGGTTTGGCTCTTCGTTTGCATTTTCCCGAAGTGGAAGCCAATACACTGGTTGGATATGAAGCATCATACAATATGCGGTATGGTGATAAAATGTTCAGGGAAACCAGGGTGTACACAGCCGACTCTAATTACTTTAAGGTTTTTAGTCATCCATTATTAAAGGGCAATCCGTTGCAGGTGCTTTCGTTGCCCGGACAATTGGTCATGACAGCCTCCACGGCCAATCGTTTTTTTGGCACCGAAGACCCGATTGGTAAACAAGTATTGGTTGGTGATTCCGTGCGGTACACAGTAGCCGGTGTTATGAGCGACTTTCCTGAGAATACACATTTTGATGCTGATATGTTTTTGTCTATGGCAACCATACACGGTCGTGATGACAATAATTGGTTGGCACTTGGGTACTCAAATTATGTAATGCTTAAACCCGGGGCCGATGTTAACGCATTGGAGCAAAAGCTAAAGTCCATTGTCGATAAAGGCGCTGGTCCACAAATTGCAAAAATGCTGGGCCTCGAATTCGGTAGGTTTACATCAGCAGGAAATGATTTTTCCATGCGGTTCCAGCCTCTGAAGGAGATTCATCTTTTTTCTAAAGACAAGTATGGGATTAACCCCAACAGCGAATGGGGCAACGCGCGGTTGGGGAACATTGTGTATGTGCGAATCTTTATAGCAACGGCATTATTGGTCTTGTTGATCGCCATCTTCAATTTCATGAATATTTCAACAGCGCGGAGTCAGAAACGCGCCCGCGAAACCGGTATCCGAAAGACCCTTGGGTCAAACCGCTGGCAGTTGATGATGCAATATTTTGCCGAGGCTTTGTTTATTGCCGCTATTTCTGTTTTGCTTGCTTTATTCATTGTGGAATTGGTTATACCCTGGTTCAATAAATTAACGGATAAATCAATCGTCCTTCTTTATTTCAAAACATGGTGGGTTATTCCATTGCTTGTATTATTTACGATAGTAGTCGGGTTGCTTGCCGGGCTTTATCCAGCATTGTACCTGTCAGCTTTTAAACCGGTTAATACGCTGAAGGGGGTTCCATTGAAAGAAAAATCTTCGCTTAGAAGTGTGTTGGTCGTAAGTCAGTTTGCCATCTCCATTGCGCTTATTATTGGCATGATTGCGGTGCATAGTCAGCTAAACTATTTGCGAAGCAGGAGTGTAGGGGTTGACCATGCGCAGGTAATTACCATTACCAATGGTTCATCCATCGGTAAAAACCTGTATGCATTCCGAAATGAATTGCTTAAAAACCCTGCTATTGAGTCTGTAACCATTTCTTCCCTTATGTATGCTGCCGGTGTTCCCATGTCGGCATATACCTACGAAAAGCAACAGAATACCGAACCTATACAGGCCTCTTATCTGGATGTGGAAGAGAATTTTGCTGTAACCTTTGGATTGTCATTAAAAGAAGGCAGGTTTTTCAGAAAGGATATGCTTACCGACAGTAATACTGTGGTAATTAATGAAACCGCTGCAAAGGCCTTTGCACCCAATCAAACCTCCATACTCAACCATCGGATTTGTATGCTGTCAAACGATTCGGTACCGCGTTATTTTAATGTAATCGGAGTTGTCAGGGATTTTCACTACGAATCATTGCATCAAATGGTAAAGCCTTTGGTTTTGCATCTGCATGCGGTAGAACAGGCTGCAACCTATATTTCCATTCGTTTCAACAACGAAGCCCCTGCTAAATTTAAGGCATATGTTGAACAGGTATGGAGCCAAATGGAACCTTATGATAAATGCAACTTCGATTTGCTCAGCAATCAACTGGAGAACCTTTACAATAACGAAAAAAGGATAGGGGCATTATCTGCGTTGTTATCAGGTCTTGCAGTTTTGGTGGCTTGCATGGGTCTGTTTGGACTTGCTTTGTTTGTTACCGAACAACGTAAGAAGGAAATTGGTATCCGGAAGGTACTGGGTGCTTCGGTAGTGGAGGTTGTTGCAACCATATCGGGGCAGTTTGTTTGGTGGATTGTGTTGGCAAATCTTGTAGCATGGCCGGTTGCTTACATCGTATTGCGGCAATGGCTGCAACATTTTGCATACCGTATAAATCCCGCCTGGTGGATGTTTGGAAGTGCAGGGATAATGACATTGTTGGTAGGAATAGGAACTGTGGCGTTCATAGCCATCAGGGCAGCTATTTCTAATTCGGTCAAGAATTTAAGAACAGAATAAGATTAGGAATCAGGCTTTCAGAATATACGTTATGAAATCCATAAAGAGCGGAGAAATAATATGATCAGAAACTTTTTTATTCTTGCCTGGCGTAATCTTTTAAGGAATAAAATTTATTCCCTGATCAATATTGCCGGCCTCAGCCTTGGGCTTGCATGCGCCATGTTAATCATTCTTTATACTAAAGATGAAACCAGTTACGACCGTTTTCATCCTGGTGTTGAAAATATTTACAGGATCGCCAACCGGCATGTGGATGA
This sequence comes from Chitinophagaceae bacterium, assembly GCA_025455245.1. Taxonomy (GTDB): domain Bacteria; phylum Bacteroidota; class Bacteroidia; order Chitinophagales; family Chitinophagaceae; genus Phnomibacter. Next base: position 9,697 of record JALOMX010000017.1, on the reverse strand, counting down.
AAATGGTAAAATTGAGCGTGGCGGTGGTTTTACAGGCTATTTTCATGGGCCAACTTTTGCTGCACAGGTTCCTGAAATAGATGATGTTGTTCGTTATCAGTCAGACATTAAAGATGTAAAGAAAGGTGAGGATGTCTTCAGGGAAGAATTAATAAATGTGGATTCCAACTTCCTGGAAGTGTTTCATTTTCCATTGGTTTATGGTAACAGCAAAACGGCATTAAAGGATCCATCGGGAATGGTAATTACCGAAGAGGTTGCAAAGAAATATTTTGGTTCTACCGATGTGGTTGGAAGAACCATGATGATGCGTAAGTCCGAAGAGTTTGAGCCATTTACGATTACAGGTGTGGCTAAGGCCCCTCCTCAAAATTCTTCCATAAGATTTAAAATACTGCTGCCGTTAAAAGTTCCACGTGAACAAATGCTCAATAAGCTAAATTGGTTTAATTTTTTCCTGAATACATTTATAACACTTAAGAAGGGGGCTGATCCTAAGAAAGTAGAAGCCAAGATGAATGATGTGTTTGTTGCCGATTCACGCGAAGTATTGGCTGAAATGCGTGAAAAGTATGACCAAAAGGGAACTGATCAATATTTTCTTCAACCCTTTACAGATATTCATCTGAACCCGGATTTAGGTGTAGGTAATGGTCTTGAGAACGGCAGCAATCCATGGTACTCATACATACTTTCGGCAATAGCATTATTTATCCTGCTTATTGCCTGTATCAATTTTGTAAACCTGACCATTGCACGGTCCATAAAACGTAGCAGGGAAATCGGAATCAGGAAAGTGGTCGGCAGCAGCAGGAAACAATTGATTGTGCTGTTTATCGGAGAGTCAGTAGTATTAACCTTCTTTTCTTTTGTTTTAGCAATTGCACTGGTCGAAATTTTTCTTCCCACCTTTAATAAACTGGCCAATAAGAATCTCTCATTCACATATTTACTCGACATTAAGCTGGTTTCAGTTTACCTTTTATTATGGATGGTAACTGCATTTTTAGCAGGCTCTTATCCGGCAATTGTGTTGTCAGGTTTTCAGCCTGTAAAAACCTTGTATGGACGGTTTTCTTATGGTGGAAAAAACTATCTTCAAAAGGGGCTCGTGGTTCTTCAATTTTCACTTGCTACCATTTTAGTAACCGGAACAATTACCATTTATAAACAGTTTAGTTATTTACTCAGCAAGCCGCTTGGTTATGAAGACGAAAATCTGGTACGGGTAGAACACTGGAACATTAGTCGTGAAGCATTTTACTTGTTTAAAGAATCGCTTAAGGTCAGTGATCTGGTGAAAGATGTGGCTCCAAGCAATGATGGATATTGGGGAACTGCCGCAAGGGTCAATGGTGATCAATCTATTCAGTTTGCCATTGAGAGTGTTGATCCGGCTTATATTCCGACGCTGGGTCTTGAGTTGATAAATGGCCGTAATTTCAAACGGGATTTGCCGGCTGATTCATTGGATCATGTGATCATTAATGAGAGTTTTGTAAGGGAGGCAGGGTGGAAAGACCCGTTGGGGCAGGATGTTGTTTTTTTGTGGGATAACAATAAGAGATATCGTGTTATTGGTGTCATAAAGGATTATCATTTTTCCTCATTAAATGAAAAGATTACCCCGCAACTGATGCGTTGGGACCCCTTTAATTTTGGAGAGTCTTATATTAAAATTCAGGCGGGTGCCGATAGCAAGGCTCTTGCTCATATAACGGCTTCTTTTAAAAAAGCATTTCCTTTCATGCCCTTTAGTTACAGTTTTTTGGAAGATGATAATAAAAGGGAATACCAGGCCGAAGAAAAATGGAAGCAGATGATGCTGTTTGGTGCCGCTATTACCATTTTTATTTCTTGTATCGGCTTGTTTGGTTTAAGTGTTTTAAATGCTGAAAAGAGAACGAAGGAGATTGGCGTCCGGAAGGTGCTGGGTGCAAGCGTATTCCATATTGCGGCAAAACTTTCTTACGATTTTATGTTGCTTGTCATTTTTTCCTTTTTAATTGCCATACCGGTTTCCTGGTATGGTGCAATTAAATGGCTTGAGAATTATCCTTACCGGATATCACCCGGTATTTCGATGTTTGCCTGGGCGTCAACTTTTATTTTACTGATTGCAATGGCAACCATAAGTTTTCAATCGATAAAAGCTGCCTTGGCCAATCCGGTTAAAAGTTTAAGGACCGAATAACCGTTTGTGATTCTTCAATAAGCAAATTCAAAGGTGTTCTTACTTCATTTTGTAATAGATAAACGGACGTATTCTTGTTGAACCGGCAAAATTATGTTTTAAGTGGTAGTGCCTTTCTGTAACATTTTGTTAACCGCTTTCGTATAATATTCATTAATCAATCACACATAAACTTTCATTATGAAAACACAATCCATTTTTCAAATGCCTGCCTTACGCCTCCTCCAATTTGGTTTTGTTTTAATGTCATTTTTTATTTCCACGGTTTTAATGGCACAGGATGAGCCATATTATGTTAAGCCGTTGGATGGGCTGAACCTTAAAGAGGCAGAACTTATCACTTCCGGCGGTAGCCTTTCTGTTTATGGTGGCGGCGGTGAAAAAGCCCGGCTTGAGGTTTATATAAAAAGCAACAACAATAAAAGCCTCTCCAAATCTGAAATTGAAGAAAGATTGAAAGAGCGGTATGAGCTTATTATTGAGGCTTCAAGCGATAAAGTGAAAGCGCATGCCAAACAGAAAAACGGTTGGACAGACTGGAAAAATGCATTGAGTATTTCTTTTAAGCTTTATGTTCCTTCCAGGATCAATTCAGATCTAAAAACAAGCGGTGGTAGTATTACCCTAAAGGGATTGGATGGCAATCATGATTTTACAACAAGTGGCGGAAGCCTTAATGTGGAAAATGTAAAGGGAAATATTGATGGCAAAACATCAGGTGGCAGCATTACCGTAAAAGGTTCTGAAGGCAAGATTAACCTAAAAACGAGTGGAGGAAGTATCACTGCTGAAAACTCCAAAGGGGAAATTGATCTTGCAACATCCGGTGGTTCTTTAAAATTGGGTGGCCTTGAAGGGAAAATTGAAGCGACCACGAGTGGAGGTTCTGTTTCCGTAGATGCCATCAATGGTGAACTGCTGACCAAAACTTCAGGAGGCAGTATAAAAATTACAAGGCTGAAAGGAAGTGTTGATGCAGGAACAAGCGGTGGAAGTGTTAGTGTTGATATCGATCAGTTAGGCAACTATGTAAAACTTCGCACATCTGCCGGAAGCATTGATTTAAATATTCCCTCCGGAAAGGGTGTTGACCTTGACCTGAGTGGTATGAAAGTAAATGTTCCAAACCTTGGTAATTTTTCAGGAAGTGCATCTGAATCACAACTGAAAGGTTCGGTGAACGGCGGCGGTGTTCCGGTAACGGCTAAAGCAAGTGCAGGTAAGGTGAATCTGAGTTTTGAAAAAAATCAATGAGCAGTCGTTTTTATATTGAAAAGAATCAATCAGGAAGCGCATTTGTTTAATAGTTAGCTCTAACCATTCATACATTCTTTGGGTTTCTTTAACAAGTAGTTAGTGGGTGAGACAATAGTTTTGAGAATCAAAAAACCATCTCCACACACTAACTACTTTTATGATTAAACCCCTTGGCTTCATCATTATAGGATTGTTTTTTTCAATCTTAACCCAAGCCCAATCTTCTTCCATTTATGGAAAAGCCATTGATACCCTTGAGAATATCCGGCTGTACAATGCTAGCATTGTTTTGCTGAGGTCAAAAGATTCTGTTCTTGTTGGATTTAGCCGGGCAAAAACAGATGGCTCTTTTGTCCTTAAGGCGCCGTCTGACGGAAAGTATATTTTTTTGATTACCTATCCGGGATATGCAGATCATGTTGACTTTATTGACATAAAAGGTGAAACCCATCTCGGTGATATTGTCATGCTGACAAAGGCCGTGGTGTTGCAAAATGTAATTGTTCGTGGAAGTGCCGTCAGGATGAAGGGCGATACGCTTTCATTTTTAGCGGATAGTTTTAAAGTGCAGGAAGGGGCTACCGTGGAGGATTTGCTGAAAAGACTTCCCGGCCTTACGGTTGATAGCAAAGGACAAATTTCGGCACAAGGTCAAAGGGTGCAAAAAGTTCTTGTAGACGGTGATGAGTTTTTCGGCGATGATCCGACACTTGCCACCAGAAACCTCCAGGCCAATGCTGTGAAGGAAGTTCAGGTGTTTGATAAAAAAAGCGATCAGGCCACGTTTACCGGTGTTGATGACGGGAACAGCCAAAAGACCATCAACCTGAAACTGAAAGATGAATTCAAAAGGGGGCATTTTGGAAAAGTAAAATTAGGAGGCGGGTTGCCGGAAAGATGGGAAAATCAGGCAATGATCAATGCCTTTAAGGATAAACGCAAGTTGAGTGTTTATGGAATAATGGCCAATACCAACAACAATGCTTTAGGCTGGTCGGAAGAAAATCAGTTTGGCGGCAACATCAACAATAATATGCAAGTGGGCGATGATGGCAGCATAATGATATTTAGTCAGGCTGATGAGTTTGGTGGCAGTGGAGGTTACAATGGCGAAGGCTTACCTACCACACTGAACCTTGGTACAAGCTATGCAAACAAATGGAATGAAAACCGCAGCAGTATGAATGGCGCATACCGTTTTCAGCACCTGCAAACTGAAGCCAACACCACCGTAAGAACGCAGAATATTTTACCCGATACCCAATTTTTTAATAATGAAAATTCGAAAAACCTTGCCACGAGAATGCGTCATCGGGTGTTGGCCAGGTCAGAATTGTTTATCGACAGTGCGCAATCGTTAACCTTTAATCTAACAGGGTCGTATGGGCAAAACACCCTGAATAACCAATATCAAAGCGAGGCGTTAAACGGCAAACAAATGCCCGTAAACAAAAGCTATCGAACCACATCCGGTGAAAGCGAAAATGGACAGTTTTCTGCAAACGTTTTATATAAACTAAAATTGAAAAAACCCAGAAGAACCCTTTCTGTAAATTTTTCCAATCAGTACAGCAACCTTATTTCAGATGGGTTCCTGTTTACAGCCAACGAGTTTTATGATGAAAACGGGTTGTTCAGAAAAGATACTGTGGATCAGAAAAAGGAAAATTTTGGAAGGTCTGTTATGTGGGGCGGAAGGGCTGCCTATTCGGAGCCTGTTGGTAAAAATGGGATTGTGGAAGTTAACTATGGGTTTTCCCTTTCGGATAGTCGCGAGGAACGATTGAGTTTTGATAAAGTGAATGATAAATACGAAAGCTTAAATGAGTTATTCTCCAATGATTTCTCATTTAAGAATATTGTAAACAGAACCGGTGCGGGTTATCGGTTTAATGGAAAAAAACTTCAATATGGATTTGGGGGTGATGTGGCTTTTACAGACTGGCAGCAGGAGGACCTTTTCCGTGATACCACCCGTAAGTATTCCTTTACCAACATTTTCCCAAGGGCCAATCTTTCCTACAAACTCGGGCAGTACAGCAGCATCAGGCTAAACTACAACGGCAGCACAAGGGCTCCTACAGCCAATCAGCTGCAGCCTGTGGCCGACAACAATGATCCGTTGAATATTGTAGTCGGTAATCCCGATCTGGTACAATCCTTCAACCATAATATAAACTTTGGTTTTAATCAATGGAAGCCACTCAACAACAACGGCATGTGGATGGGCATTTGGTTCAATCCAACGGCAAATGCCTTTAGCACAAGAAATGTGGTGGATGCTTTTGGCAGAAGGGTAACCCAAACGGTGAATGTTGACGGGAATTATACCCTTGGGGGATATATGGGATATAACTTCAAATGGAAAAAGCCGGATATTGATGTTGCCTTCAGCCTCGATCCTTCCTTTTCACGACTTACTAATTTTATAAACGGGGTACAAAACCAAACCATCAGCAGGAATATCGGTTTCAGCACCAGTTTATTTAAACAAAAGGATAAGAAGTATAGCGTTCACCTCGATCAGGCTGTCAATTACAACTTCAGTGAATCTTCCATCAGTCCCGAAACAAAGACAGAGTATTTTACCACGCGCAGTGAATTCAATTTAAGTTTGTTTTTGCCTAAAGGATTTACCCTCCAAACGGATATGCAGTACAACTGGCGTGAACGGACCGATGTGTTCGATCAAAACAATAATGCTTTTATTTGGAACGCTTCTTTTGAAAAAAAGGTGTCTAAAAAACAGGATATGCGTCTTGGATTCAGAATGAATGATATTTTGAATCAGAATATTGGTTTTCAGCGAAACATCAGTTCCAACTTTGTAAGCGAAAGAACCTATGATGTCATACGCAGGTATTGGTTGTTGACCCTTCACTGGAATTTTAACAAGGGGCAGCAAAAAGCAGATGAAGGCTGGTAATCGAATAATATTATTTTTATGAATAAAGTGTATTTGTTAAGTCTTGTGTTCTTTTCATTCGTTCAGGTGCATGCACAGGCTGTTTTTATAAGCAAAGGAAAAATTGAATATGAAAAGAAAGTAAACATGCATAAGTTTATTGAAGACAATTCGTGGACAAGGGAATTTAAAGACCGGATGCCGGTGTACAGCGTTACCTACTTCGATCTGTATTTCGATAGTAGCCAATCGCTTTTCAAGGCAGGCCGGGAGGTTCCGGATAATAAATGGCAGAACTTTTGGGGAGCGGATGCCGGTGCCGACAACCAACTGTACATGAGTTTTAATGAAGGTATTTCCACCGAACTTAAACAGGTGTATGAAAAAAAGTTTATTGTACAGGATACGGCTATAAACCTCGAATGGCGCATAACCGATGAAGTCAGGAACATTGCCGGTTTTGATTGCCGCAAAGCTGTAGGCAGGATGTTTGACACATTATATGTCATCGCATTTTTTACCGATCAGATCACGGCGCCGTTGGGTCCGGGGCCTTACCAGGGATTGCCCGGAGCCATATTGGGGCTCGCCTTTCCCCGTTATTACACCACCTGGTTTGCTACCAAAGTGGAGCTGGTTTCCCCGGTTCCCAACGACCTGAAGCTTCCCCAGGGAAAGGCTTCTAAAATTAACCGGAAGGAACTGATGGCTCTTGTAAAAGGCACTAACGATTGGGGAAGTGAGGAGGAAAAGCAAAAGAATTTCTGGAACATAGTTTTGTAGCAACGAAAAATATTTTGCTTTTTAAAAAAAGTCCCCCTTATTTTTGCGTCAGTTCTTTATACAGGATACTTATCCAGAAAGGCTGAGGGATATGGCCCTTTGAAGCCTTGGCAACCCTGCGGAAGTTCTCGCTCCGTAGAAGGTGCCAACTCCATTCACGCAATAGCGTGATGAGATAAGTCAGAGATCAAGTTTGATTTTTTAACTTCATTATATCAAGCTCATCTGACTTACCGGATGAGCTTTTTTATTTCCCCCCATCCCGGGATGGGAAATGATGTGCTCCCGGTAAGCCGCGGTTTTTAACCCACTTCTCTGATAAGTTCCGCCAGACAAGAACAGGCCTTCACCCGGTCTGCACTGCCATCTCACCAACATTGATGAGATGGCAGTGAGGGTGGCAATGTGAATTTTTTTAACGAATAAAAAAAAGAGATACCTCAAAGGAATAAAGTTGGAACCATTAGTTTTGTTCACCAATTTAGTGAAAATTAATTCTCTCACCACAAAAACCGTTATGTATGAGCAATTATCGCTTTGAAACACTTCAGTTACACGCAGGTCAGCAAATTGACCCCACTACCAAAAGCCGCGCAGTACCAATTTACCAAACCACCTCCTATGGTTTTGACAATAGCGAGCATGCCGCAAACCTTTTTGGCCTCAGGCAGTTTGGCAATATCTATACCCGGATTATGAACCCCACAACCGATGTGTTTGAACAGCGCATTGCAGCCCTTGAAGGCGGTGTGGCTGCCCTTGCCACCGCAAGCGGACAGGCTGCGCAATTCCTTGCACTGAACAACATTTTACAGGCAGGAGATAATTTCGTTTCTACAAGCTTTCTGTACGGAGGCACTTACAATCAGTTTAAAGTTTCATTTAAACGCCTTGGAATTGATGTAAGGTTTGCCAATGGCGATGATGTGGAATCTTTTGTACCCCATATCGACAAAAACACCAAGGCTATTTACCTGGAAACGGTGGGTAATCCAAGGTTGAATATTCCTGACTTTGAAAAGTTTGCAGCCCTCGCCAAAGAATATGACCTGCCCCTGATCGTTGACAACACTTTTGGAGCAGGTGGTTACCTTTTCAGACCTATTGAATGGGGGGCCAATGTAGTGGTAGAAAGTGCCACCAAGTGGATTGGCGGACACGGGACAAGTATTGGCGGCGTTATAGTAGACGGAGGCAATTATGATTGGGGTAATGGTAAATTTCCGCAATTCAGCGAGCCTGCCGATGGTTATCATGGCCTTGTATTCAGTAATGTATTTGGGGTTAATAACCCGTTGGGCTTGCCTAATATTCAATTTGCCATCCGTGCAAGGGTAGAAGGGCTCCGCGATTTTGGACCTGCTTTGAGTCCGTTCAATTCTTTTCTGCTGATACAGGGGCTCGAAACCCTTTCGCTCCGTGTACAAAGGCACGTTGATAACGCGCTCGCATTGGCGCAGTGGCTTGAGTCGCATCCTCAGGTTGAGTATGTACTCTATCCCGGTCTTGAAAGCAACCCATATCATGATCTGGCAAAGAAATACCTTACAAATGGTTTTGGCAGTATACTTCAGGTTGCAGTGAAGGGCGGAAAAGAAAATGCAGCAAAATTTATTGATAGCCTTAAGCTGATCAGTCACCTTGCGAATGTAGGAGATGCAAAAACATTGGCCATTCATCCTGCATCAACCACGCATGAGCAATTGAGCGAAGAAGAGCAGAAAGCAAGCGGTGTTGAACCAAACCTTGTGCGCATCAGTGTAGGAATTGAGCATATTGATGATATCAAAGAAGATCTGGATCAGGCGCTGCAGGCGGTTGCTGCTCCACAGTTTGCATTAAATTAAACTCAATACGATTGCCACGGATGCACCAATAAAAAATGCATTCGTGGCACTGTTTTATGGACCATACACCTAAAATATTTCGCGTTCCATCCGATTTGTGTTCACCTGCAGAGAAGGTGAAATGGAAAGGTTTTATGCTTGAGTCAGGACAGCGGCTTAGCCGTTATCATCTTGCATATCATACTTACGGCCGCATGAATGCAAAGCGTGATAATGTAATCTGGATTTTTCATGCACTTACGGCTAACAGCGCTCCGCACGAGTGGTGGCAAGGGCTTGTGGGCGAAGGCAAATTGTTTGACCCTTCCCGTGATTTTATTGTTTGCGCCAATGTTCCTGGAAGTTGTTACGGCAGCCTTGGACCTTTAGATAACGATGTTTGCGCGGGACAGCCTTATTACTATAGTTTTCCCATGATCACCACACGGGATATAATACGTTCTTTTCAGCCTTTAAGAAAATATCTTGGTATTGAGAAAATACGGGTGGGTATTGGTGGTAGTTTGGGAGGGCAGCAGTTACTCGAGTGGGCTATTGAAGAGCCTTCGCTTTTTGAAAATATCATTCCTATTGCTACCAATGCATTTCATTCGCCCTGGGGAATAGCATTTAATACTACCCAAAGGATGGCCATTGAAGCAGATGGCACATGGGGGCAAAAAGATCCGGCGGCGGGTATGGCCGGTATGAAAGCCGCCCGCGCTGCAGCTT
>JALOMX010000016.1 GCA_025455245.1 Chitinophagaceae bacterium | reverse complement strand
GCCATGGTTCCCGCCCTGTTTATCAGCATTACAACGCTCAGCAGCCAGGTTTCACGGCTGAGGCCACTAAAGGAAGACTTGTAAGCCTTCAGAACACGTTGTAGCATCTTATTTGAGTAAGCAGCGAAGGTAAAAAGTACATGTATACAATTATAAGAGCTATGCTTAATTGCTGAAAAAGGGACAGCCGGACACTATCCATGTTGGTATGGCAAAATGTTTAAAAAACGTAAAAGGACGACTTTTATAAAATAAAACGACTGAATACCCCCTCAGTCAATCATTTTCATGATGACTGCATGTTCCCGAAAGATCCTTTCAAATAAAAAATGTAATTTTTGATTACTTAAGCAATTCACTCAAGCTACAATAAGCGCTTACTGAAAATGACCGGTACCCTATCCAATCCCACTCCACCGCTGATAGAAGTATCAATTCATTTACTTCATCGGAATGCTTTCGGGATGTTGAAGTTGCTGTCCGGCAGCCTCCATATCATCTTTGTACTTGCTTGGGCATTTCAGCAGGATATCCTCACAGTGAAAACCATCTTCCTGCATTCTTCCTTTCAGCACAACCCGCTCGCTCATTTCAAGATCAGCCGGCTTAGGCTTATTGCTGATTACTTTAGTACTGCTCCCAAGAGAATCAATAACGGTAAACGCACAATAATTCGGGTCTTTAATAGGGTCGTACTCAATGGGTTGCTCCTTGTCGAGTTTTGCAATCAGGTGTACATATTTGCCCGGTTTGGCCTGTGCAGACGAAATGGTATCATACGTTGTAAGATCGGTTGTAAAACTGATCATCACCGCAATAGCGGCTGCGATGGCTACAAGCAGAACAATATGCAATTTCTTCATCCCCTGATAATTTTCAAAATGCAAAGTTAATCCTTCAAGGTATAAAACCTTCATTTTACAAATTCAGTCAATTGTTTTAACGGTTTTGATAAACCCAAAAACAATCATCCTAACTTTGCAGTTGTAAAAATGTACATGGATTTCTATCATGGCTGATCTATCAAAGTTTGACATAAACAGTGCAGCAAACCCAAACAACAATATTTTCGGACTTCCTTTTTCAGAAGAAGAAGCACGGGTTGTTATTCTTCCTATTCCCTGGGAAGTAACGGTAAGCTACGGTGCCGGCACTGCCCGAAGCGCGGAACATATTTTTAAGGCCTCTCTGCAAATTGATTTGTTTGATGCAGAAATGCCCGATGCCTGGAAGCAGGGATACTATATGCGCCCGATCAATCCGAAAATTTTGCTGAAAAGCGACTTTCTGAGAAAGGAGGCAGAACTGTACATTGATTTTATCAGCAAGGAACAGGTGGTTGAAGAAAATACCTTTATGTGCAAAAGCCTGAAGGATATAAACGAAGGCAGCGCCTATCTCAATCAATGGGTGTATGAACAAACCGCCGAATTGCTCCGTAAAGACAAATTGGTAGGCATCCTTGGCGGAGACCACAGCACGCCCCTCGGTTACTGGAAAGCTATCGGGGAAAAATACGGTGATTTCGGTATTTTACAGATAGATGCCCATTGCGATCTGCGCGATGCCTATCAGGGTTTCAAATACAGCCATGCAAGTGTAGCCTATAATGGTATAAAAGAAATTCCTCAACTGAGCAGAATTGTACAGGTAGGTATCCGCGATTTCAGCCAGAGCGAATGGGAGTTTATTTGCAACAGCAACTACAGGGTGGTGGCTTTTAAAGATCGCGACATCAAAACAAGGCTGTACGAAGGGGAAACATGGAAATCTATATGTGATGACATTGTAAAAGCCCTGCCTGAAAAAGTGTATATCAGCTTTGATATTGACGGTCTTGATCCCAAGCTTTGTCCCAATACGGGGACACCGGTGCATGGCGGCTTTGATAATCAGCAGATCAATTACCTCATCAGGCAAATCATTCGCAGTGGCAGGCAGGTAGTTGGTTTCGACCTTGTTGAAGTTGGCATCAGCGAGCTGAGTTGGGATTCCAACGTGGCCGCACGCGAACTCTGGCACCTCTGCAATTTCATGGTGGTGAGCAATCCTGTATCTTAATCTACTCAGGGTTACCTTTGCAGGCCATGGCGCGTACCAATTTCGATTTTGTAATTTCATTGAAACGGCCCGATTACAGGGCAGTGGACTGGATCAGCAAGATTCTGCTGTTGCTGTTCATGGCTTCCTTTTTCTATTATGTTATTAACAGCGGCTTTGGAAATGGCCAATACTGGCTGGCTGCAATACCCCTTTTAATTGCCGGCCTGTGGCTGTATGGGTATGTAAGATCAGCTAAACCTGATTTTGTAGTGTACTACCGGCTGGAACTGATGATTGCAGCTTTGGGATGGTTTTTTATCCCACTGTTTGATTACAGTCAGTTATTGGGTTATGCCTATGCCTTTATGGCCATAGCAGAACGCTATATTAAGTTCCCTGATGAGATCGGATTTACTAAAGAAAAGGTAGTCCGAAACACTTTTCCGTCCAAAACCTATCAATGGTTTGAAATAGAAAATGTTGTAATTCGTGATAATCTATTCACACTCGACCTTCGCAACAATAAACTCATACAAAAGCCGCTGGACGAAGCCGTTTCTCCCGAACTGGAAAAAGAATTCAATGAATACTGCAGAAATCAGCTGCATTTTGTGGATATTGGCAGACAGACTTAGGATGTAGGATTGATGATTTAGGATTGATGATTTGAGATTCGGTATTTGAAATCTTTCGGTTCACTTTTCACTTTCTCTTTGGAATTTGGAATTTGATTATTGGAATTGCACTTTTCCCCATCGGAATTCAAATTTGATATTCGAAATTTCACCGATCCATTTTGGAATTTGTAGTTTAATTATATGAAACTTCCCCACTTCACACAACTTTTGGGATTTGGAATTTGAATTTTTGAAATTTCCTCCTCCTCACTTTCTTATTTCTTATTTCTTATTTCTTATTTCTTATTTCTTATTTCTTATTCACCATGACTCCATATCTGTTATACTCCGACGGCAAAGGAAATATTTACGAAGACGAAACGCTGTATGCTATTGGCCGCAGCGGATGGGATGCTTTTGAAGTTCCGGAAGAAAGCTGGATACCATTGCCTGATGGCGGCAACCTGTATGAATTGCCCGGCAGAAAAGCCATCGGCATTGACGCACATACCGGCGAAATGCGCCTCTGCGACAAGGGCTGGGCCGTTGCCGCCTTTGTTCCTCCGGCACATACAGGTTTATTTCTGGCAGCTTATGAAACAGAACCTGATGCGCCGACCCTTCCTTTATTTTGTTACACTGCCGCCGGATGGCATCATGGAGAAACCTATGTAACGGCGGTTCGCATTGAAAAAGACATCAGGCAGGAGTGTGCAGGATATGATGATGAAAAAATTGCATCGGGAACGGAACACCTGCTGAAGGCATACTCCCACAACCGGTTGGTAAGACACCTTATGGAAAATTGCTGCATGACTTACCACTGCCCTGCCGCCCGGAATTTTTCCCTTGGCCGGTGGGAATGCCCGGTGCCCGCATCGCCCGCATGCAATGCCAATTGTGTGGGTTGCGTTTCCTTTCAGCCCGAAGATGAAACCATTACAAGTCCGCAGGACCGACTTGCTTTTAAACCAACGGTGGAAGAAATTGTAGAGTTTACAGTTCCGCACCTCCAAACAGCGCCCTTCCCCATTATCAGCTTTGGCCAAGGATGCGAGGGCGAACCTTTGCTGATGTGGGAAACCCTTGCAGAAGCTATCCGTGAAATAAGGAAGCATACCGGGCGGGGGTCTATCAACATCAATACCAACGGCAGCAAGCCGGAGGCCGTCAGGGCACTTTGTGAAGCCGGACTGAACAGCATACGCGTGAGCACCAACAGCGCAAGAAGCGAAATCTATACTCCTTATTACAGGCCCAACAATTATGCTTTTGAAGACCTGGCAGAAAGCCTGAAAGTTGCGAGGAGTTTTGGTGCATGGACGAGCATCAATTACTTTGTTTTCCCGGGTGTTACCGATACCGAAGCGGAATATGAAGCGCTGCGAAAACTGATCAGGGAAACGGATCTATGTATGATCCAATGGAGGAACTTCAATATAGACCCTGATTGGTACATGGGTAAAATCGGATTGTATGAAACAGGTGACCCCATGGGTGTACTGAATCTGATGGATTTAATACATGAAGAATTTCCGCATTTGAAATTCGGATATTTTAATCCGCCTATGGAAAGGATGAAGGGCAATTATGAAGTGGATTTCGCGCATTAAATTACCTTTATCCGGTGAAAAGATATCCACGACAACTTAGCCGGGGGCAAAACAATCCGGTAATAGCCATCAGCGAAAATGAAGTTGCAAAACTTTTTACCGGCGACACACGGAGCGATATTGGCAGCGAAGCGGAAAAAATGCAGTACGCAAATTCCATAAATAGCCTTGTGGTAAAATTTATCCGACTCGACCGCGATGAAACCAATGATTGGGATATGCTTGTAATGGAACGGCTGTATCCATTGGATTACAGGAGCTACGAGGTTGAAAAAAGGGAATTGTGGTTCGATGTTTTTGCATCAGAACTCCAACAACTACATGAAGGAGGTTTTGTACACCGCGACCTCCGCAGGCCATCCGATATTTCCGGGGAAAGGTTCGACAATATTTTTCTTACAGCAAATGGCATACGATTGATTGATGTTGGCATATCATTTCTTAAAAATAATGTAGGTAATAAGATTTTTGAGGCTGCAAGGGAAAAAGAATTGGAGGAGTTAGAACAATTTAAAACTTTTTTCCTGAACCGCTGATGCCAAAATCTCCTGTTGTTTCGGCTTTTCTTTTAGCCATACTTGCTACCTTCCTTTGGAGTGGTAATTTTATTGTAGCAAGGGCTGCCATAAACGATATAAGCCCCATACATCTTGCTTTTGGCAGATGGCTTGTTGCTTCCCTTATCATGATTCCCATCGGGCTGAAGGCATTGCAAAATGAATGGGCCGGGATCATTAAAGGAAGGATGAATATTTTGCTTGCAGGACTATTTGGCGTTTGCATTTTCAATACTATAGTTTACGTGGCAGGCCACCACAGCGAAGCCATTCAACTTGCATTGCTTGGAACAACCTCATCACCTGTTTTTTCGTTTATCCTGGCAAGAATATTTTTAAAAGAAATCATCCCTGCAAGAAGGTTAATCGGCCTGTTGATTTGCATAGTGGGTATTTTATTTATCCTGAGCAAAGGAAGTCTCGATACCTTGCTTCATCTGCGCTTTTCTCCCGGCGATTGGTGGATACTGCTTGCGGCCTTTTCATTTGCAGCATATAACATCATTGTCAGGGGACGCCCCGTCAAGGTAAGCTCCGTTGCATACTTGTCGGCTGTTTTCTTTTCAGGCACTTTGATGCTGCTACCCTTTGCCATAGCCGATTTATCCATGGGTTCCATACCCCGCATCAGCCTGTCGCTCGCAGGGATGATCCTCTATCTCGGAGCAGGAACATCCGTTGCTGCTTTCTTTTGCTGGAACGTTGCCATTGCAAGACTTGGAGCGGCAAGGGCATCTCTGTTTGGCATGCTGATTCCCGTGTTCAGCAGCATTGAAGCCATTTGGCTGCTGAAAGAAAAAATGATATTTGCACAGATTGCGGGGATGATTTTGGTGTTTGCCGGGGTTTTTCTTGCCAATATAAATCCTGTAAAAAAGCCTCTTTAAAAAGGATAACCAATACCAAACTGAACCCCAACATTACTTCGCTCATAACCGCCGAGCCGGTTTGTACCCCTCCACTCAAAAGTATCCATCCAACCGTTACCACCTCTTACGGGGTCTTTCACTTTGTATCCTGCATCAAGCCGCACCACCAGGTAGCTAAGGTCCCATCGGACACCAAGCCCTACCCCAACCGCAAGGTCCCGGTACAGGTTTTTCATTTCCAGTTTTCCGCTTCCGTCGGCATTGTTTTTATGGTTCCATATATTTCCTATATCCATAAATGCAGCACCTTCAAGGTTATAACCAAAAAAACGAAACAGCTTAAACCGGTGTTCAATATTGGCTTCAAGCTGAATATCGCCAAACCTGTCGGTAAATGTTGCCGTATCGCTTACAAGACTATTACCAAGGCCAAGCTGTCGTAAAACCCATGCACGCATACTGTTACTGCCACCGGCCACAAACTGCCTGAAAAATGGTAAGGTTGCATCCTTCGTTCCGCTTAAATCCCATCCTACTCCCGTATACAACCTGTAATGAAGGGACGACCGTTTAAACTGAATACCTTTTACCAATTGCCCCTGCATCAGGAAAAAAGAAAAGAACTCATTGTTGAACAACCTGAAACCCGGGGGAACTGCCAGTTCGCCGGACAATCTGTAAAATCCGAAATGATTATTTCGCTTGTGGCGAATAGCCCGCTCAAGTGCTACACGCGTACTCAGGATATTCCCGGGAGTAAACGCATATTGCAAAGCCGGATTCTGTTCTATAACCTTATCCAGGCTGTCCTGATATTGCTGCAGAAAAACAGTTTCAAAGTTGGGCAAGGTGAATGTGGTTGTGTTCCTTCCCTTTTTCCACTCCCATTGAAGGTTTGTATTTACGGAGGTCTGCTGAAAAAAGCGGAACCTTTCTGTGTAGAAGGCTGATATGTTCAGATTGGTCCTGCCATAATCAACCTTATTGTTTTTTTCCAGAAAGGCAAAGGGTGAAATGAGCCTTGGCAGTGAATACCGCTGTGATAACAGCGCAATAAAGGTTTGAAAAAAATTGGGGCTCGCCTCTGTTTGCGTATTGTTCAATTCAAATCCCACGGTGCCTGCAGTAGTACTCGACATACCGTTTTTAAAAACATTCCGGTTGCGGTGTGAAACATTAAGGGCAAGGGCGAGAAACCGGCCCGCAAGTACGTTGCTCACGGAGATATTATTATTCTGACTCCCCTCAAGGTCTACCTGAAAGGTTTGCTTTTTTGCCGGGTATAAAAACAGGTGAAAATTAGCCAATGCAACACTGTCAAATCGTGTAAAGCTTCTCCCATCCACCTGTTCCCAGGGGCCTGCCTGACTGTACCGGTTTAAAGTTTTAAAGTAAGTTGCTTCGTTGTACAAATCCCCCTGTTTCAAATAGTTGTTACCGGCCAAAAACTTCTGCTGAAAAATATCGTCCCTTGTTTTTAAAATCACTCCTCCGACCAGCGGATACGTTTTAAGTGTACTATCCTGTAAAAGATTGATCACATCCTCCTCAATCCTGCTTTCGGGGTAGATAAAAACAGAATCAATAAAATATCTTGAAAATGAATTGCTGTCGGCCCCGGGCCTTTGCATCACTACAAGGGATATACGCGGGTCGGATTGACGTTTAATGGCATTCAGTATTATATCAACCGGCGATGAGAATGGATCAAGAAGGGTAAGGTCATTTGTATCGGCTTCAACAAGTAAGGATGACCTTGTAATCTTCATGTATCCGTTTTGTCTGAAAACTGATGATAACCGGTCAAGTTCATAGGCTACTTTTTCTTTGCTGTACAGCATACCCGGCAATACCTGCGATAGGGACTTCACACTGTCGGCAAGGTGCTGCAACCCCGGGTTCCTGAACCGATAAATCAATGTATCAACCTTCATGCTCTTTCCGGGTGTCACATAAAAAGTGGTGCTCATCCTGATCTCATTTCGATCGGGCTTCACTTCCTTTTTAACTGTAAAGCTGTCAAAACTTGCCCTGTAATAGCCGATACTGTTCAGGTATCCGTTCATAAACCGGATACTGCGTCCAATATTTACCGAATCGAAAACCGGGGGATTGATCCTGCGTGTTTTTCCCAGTACACTGATTTTCTGAACTTTCAGGCTGTCATCTATGTAATCAAGCAGTTTTTCTTTCAGTAAACCCCTCTGTTCGGCCGTGAGTTCATCGGCCCTTATTATGATATCGTTGTTGTACGCATAAGGAATGTTTTTCGGAGGATTTTTCACCCCTGCACAACCTGTAATAGCCCAAAGAAAACATAACAGCGGAAATGAATATATTCCCAACAACCAACTATGTACGTACTTTGTGGGGTAAGTCATTAATAAATACACTATGCTGACAAAGGGCGAAATTAAATATATACAATCGTTGCAGGACAAAAAACATAGGGATGCCGCTCAGCGGTTTGTGGTGGAAGGGGCCAAATGGCTGGAGGAACTGATACAATGGCAGCCCGACTGGATTGAAAAAATACTTGCCACCAAAAAATGGAAGGAAGAACATAAAAGGGCGGCTGACTCTTTTGTGGTGGAAAGCATTGAGGATTATGAGATGGAAAAAATTTCATTTCTTTCCCAACCTTCACCGGTTCTTGCCATTGCCCGTAAGCCGGTTCATGAAAACCCTGTTTTCGACCATAACCGATGGAATCTTGTCCTTGATGGCATTCAGGACCCCGGAAACCTTGGGACCATTATCCGTATTGCCGACTGGTTTGGCTTGCCGGCAATTTTTTGCAGCAGCGACACGGCAGATGCTTACAATCCTAAAGTGGTTCAGGCAACTATGGGTTCGTTGTGCAGGGTGAAAATTATTTATGGCAACCTTGAAAAAATCCTTTCAGAAACTGATATTCCAGTTTTCATTTCTGCAATGCAGGGCAATAACATTTTTGATACCAATGCCCAAAGTGGCATCCTCGTTATTGGCAGTGAAGGCAAAGGTGTAAGACCCGAAGTAGCGGCCAAAGCATCCCGTAAGATTACCATTCCGCGCATTGGCCGGGCAGAAAGCCTGAATGCAGCTGTGGCCACAGGCATTATGCTTGCAAGGTTAACATCGCCAAGGCAATTGTCCAAAGGCCATTAAATGCCAAGTTCAACCTGTATCATCGTGTAGATCCTGTTATTGAAGTTGTACAGGGCGCCGGGAACCGTTTGAGGATTATAGCGATCATCCAATCCAAAATAGTACTGAAACTTTACTCGGTGCCTGTTTAAATAGTACGAGTATCCAAGGGCTTTTGTCCTCAGGCGATATTGGTAAGGTTCAAATCCCTCCTGTGGATTTACTCCTGAATAACGCAAGGCTATTTCATGCTTTTTGGCCAGCATCCGGCTTACCTGAAGGTTAAAACCATTCCCCCTTGGTACCCGGTTTATGGCCAGGTCATTGGTGCCATCCAGGGAATAATCTGAAACGGTACGATGAAAATACTCACCCATCACTCCCCATCCGGCATATTTCAGCATCACATCGCTTATCCATGTTTGCATATCTACAGGTGATGGCAAAATAGCGCCCAACTGTCCACCCACGCGGATTGTACCATCATTGTAAGAATACCCGGTTGCAACAGACAGTTTGGGTTTGCTTTCAAACTCAAGGTCACCTTCCGAGTAGTCACCCAGGTTTTTAAACCGCCCCATGGGAAGCCACTCCACCCTTCCGGTATAAGCAAGCCCCTCTGTAAATACCTGCCCCCTCCCTTCACCGCCGGTAATTGTTCCTTTTAATTGCAGAATCGACTTTTGGGAATTTTGCATCTCAATGGTCTTATAGGCAAAAAATCCGAAATCACGGTCCAATGTGTAAACCGCATTGGCAACACTGCGGTCGGGAAACTGTAAATTACCCGATGAAATAACCCTTTCGCGGTTGCCGGGCAATTTACTTTGTCCAAATCCAATGTAAAAACTTTTACTGAAATTGTAATAAATCATTGCATCCCGCACTGTTTGGGCCACTGTACCCGAAACCAGGTCCTGATCACTTCTTGAAAAAGAAAGCTGAATATAATACCCCAGTTTCCTGTTTAATACAAATCCGTCCAAACGAAGCCTCAACCGGCGAACAGATGCCTCAAAACCATCCTCATCCACCGCATCCAGTGAACTCTGATACCCAAAACGGTTTTGCATACGAAAACGAAGGGTCATGTGAAATACAGAATCCTTATGGAAATTAATGCCTTCCGTACCTATTGCAAGCGGCCTTTCATCCGATTCAACCTGTGCAAATAGTAATGTATGTGCCGTTAATGCCAGCGCAACAAGTATTGTTTTAATTGTAAAACCTTTCCTGATAATCCGTGAAAATTGCATCATGGAGGCGCAAAGATAACTGCTGAAAAATAAATGGAAAATGGATTTAATAGTGATGATTGGATGAAAATTTCTATCAAAATATATACAAAATAAATTTAATTTAAAAAAGAACCAAAATCATTTTCGATTATGACTACCGTCAATAATTTTAGGGTACAAAGTCAGGGTATACAAAACCGGAACCAGTCCGGGAACGGCCAGTTGAGGCGATTTAATATTCATGGCTTCAATAAGATTATTCATCTTTAAAATTAATTTTTATGAAAAAAACACTTTGGATAATTCCTTTAACCTTATTGCTTTGGGGATGCAACAAGGACATAAATCCACCTGACCGGTCGGATACCGACATGGCGGCTAATGGCCGCACCGGGATGTTTGTGAAAACACCGCTAAAGGTTAACTTTTACGCTATTCCTGATTTAACACAGGGATTCGTTGACTGTATTCCAACTGAATTTGGTGTACAATTGGCTAAAAAAATGAATATCGGAGGCACGGCCACTCATTTTGGCAAATTGCAAATGGCCAACAGCTATCTGGAACATACTATGTGCTATATGGGACCTGAGCAATTTCAAATTACAGCTATCAGTAACGGACTTATCATGGCAGCCAATGGCGATATAGGCACTTTTGTTGCAAAATATGTTACTAATGCCTGGGATATGACATTTACCGGTACCGTAACCATGACAGGTGGCACAGGCAGGTTTGAAGGTTGTTCAGGTGAAGTGATTATGACCGGCTCGCAGGACGTAAATACTATGAAGGTTTCCTGGATGGCAGATGGATTTATTATGATGAAGAAAAAATAATACTTTCAAATCAGGCAAAATTTAAAAACCCGGAAAGAAAGCGCCGGGTTTTCTGTTTTCCTACCTCCGGGCCCCAAATAAAAGACTGCCCAACCGCACCATATTACTTCCCTCTTCAAGGGCAATCCGGTAATCGGCACTCATACCCATACTGAGGATTTCAAACCGGAGATTGAAGGTTGTTTGAGGCTGCCTGGTTTCATAAATTGTCCTGAGCATCTTAAATTCACTCCTCACAAGTTCAGTATCATCACTAAAACTTGCCATCCCCATCAGCCCCCGGATACATACATTTTGAAGAAGGGATAGTTCAGGTGATGAAAGCAACTCCTCCAGTTCCTTTTCATCAAGTCCGAATTTGGTTTCCTCCTGTGCAATATGCACCTGAAGGAGCACATGAATTACCCGGTTATTTTTTAATGCCTGCTTGTTTATTTCTTTCAGCAGTTTAAAACTATCCACCCCATGAATCATGTGAACAAAGGGGGCAATGTATTTAACCTTATTGCTTTGCAGGTGGCCGATAAAATGCCATTGGATATCGGCCGGAAGCTGTTGTTGTTTATCCACAAGTTCCTGTACGTAATTTTCCCCGAAATCGCGATGGCCGAGCTGGTATAGTTCAAGAATCTCCGCTGCAGGTTTGGTTTTACTGACTGCCACAAGGGTTACATTTCTTTGCTTGCAAATCCCGTTAATCTCACGATACTGTTGCACATTTACTGACATGGTGCAAAGTTGCAATAAAAAACGAAAGGCTGGTCTTTCAACCAGCCCAACATATATTACCCGGATAAATATTTCAGGTTATTTCAATATCGCCCTGCTTATAACCACCCTTTGTATTTCGCTCGTACCCTCATAAATCTGGGTAATCTTTGCATCACGCATCAGTCGTTCTACGTGAAACTCCTTTACATAACCATAACCGCCATGCACCTGCACCGCTTCGGTACTTACCCACATAGCCGCTTCGGAGGCATAAACCTTGGCCATGCTTGAACTGAGTGCGTAATCTGATCCGTTATCCTTTTCCCATGCAGCCTTTAAACACAGAAGCCTTGCAGCTTCTATCCGGGTAGCCATATCTGCCAGCTTAAACTGAATGGCCTGGTGATGCATGATTTCCTTACCGAAAGCCTTTCTTTCTTTTGAATATTTCAATGCCAGTTCATAAGCGCCGCTGGCTATACCCAATGCCTGTGCCGCAATGCCAATTCTGCCGCCCTCGAGCGTTTTCATGGCAAATTTGAATCCAAAGCCATCCTCCCCAATCCTGTTTTCTTTGGGCACTACCACATCCTGAAAACTGATGCTGTGGGTATCGCTGCCCCTGATGCCCATTTTATTTTCTTTTGCGCCTACCGAAACCCCGGGCCAGCTTTTTTCAACTATAAAAGCATTGATACCCTTGCTGCCTTTGGCTACATCGGTTTGGGCCATTACTAAGTAAACACTGGCGCTGCTGCCGTTGGTAATCCAGTTTTTGGTACCATTCAAAATATAGTGGTCTCCTTTGTCTTCTGCCGTGGTACGCTGACTGGTAGCATCGCTTCCCGCTTCAGGCTCGCTCAGCAAAAAAGCGCCGATATACAGTTCGCCATCCTTTTTTCCCTGCGCAAGGGGAACCAGATACTTCTGCTTCTGCGCTTCGGTACCAAATTTATCAAGCCCCCAGGTAACTAGGCTGTTATTGACGCTCATACAAACACTTACGCTGGCGTCAATCTTGCTGATTTCCTCCATAGCAAGCACATAGCTTATCGTATCCATCCCGCTGCCGCCGTATTCGGGGCTTACCATCATACCCATAAAACCCAGATCGGCAAGTTTTTCAACCTGTTCACGGGGAAATTTCTGGTGTTCATCGCGTTCAATGACACCGGGAAGGCATTCCTGACGG
>JALOMX010000252.1 GCA_025455245.1 Chitinophagaceae bacterium | reverse complement strand
ATCCGAGGGTTACCAAAGTATACTGGAACGGTCAGAGCGGCGAGCGGTTCAGCGAGTTTTTCAGTTACATAACCATCCGCAAATAGGTTCTCTACAACCACCACGAATTTGGCTTTTCTAAAGATCTTAATCTTCTCTTGATATCGGTAAGGAGAATTGTGAATTGGAATTTCACCACGGTGGTGAGCTCTCCAGCAAGAGAAGCGCTCTCCTTCTAAACGTGAAATATCTCCGTAGTATTCAACGTGATCTGCATTTTTCATGAAATAATCAATTGATCCAATTTTATTAAATTAACTTCTGTCCTTTTGGCTCCACCCCAATTTACTGATGGATTGAATGCCCCTTAGTCCATTCACTTATTCACTGATTGACTCATTCACTTTTGCATATCCCACTATCGCCCCTACCCAGTCCGGATGTGTGTTCAAACAAGGAATCATGGTAAAAGACTCCCCGCCTGCATGTAAAAAATCTTCTTTACCCTCTTCGGCAATTTCTTCAAGGGTTTCAAGGCAATCGCTTACAAACGCCGGACAAACCACCAGTAATTTTTTAATTCCTTCCTGAGGCATTTCTTCAAGACGCTTTGCGGTATAGGGTTTCAGCCATTCTTCCCTGCCAAGCCTTGATTGAAAGGAAACACTGTATTTGTTTTTTGGAATGCCCAGCATCGTGGTAACAAGTTCTGTCGTTTTTTTACATTGATGCGCATAACAATATATATGGGCCGGAGAATCAATTTCGCAGCAATTGTTAACCTTCAGGCAGTGGCAACCGGTGATATCACCCTTTCTGATATGCCTTTCGGGTACACCATGGTAACTGAATAGGATATGGTCATAATCTGCTTCAAGATAAGGCTCAATACTTTTTGCCAGTGCATCCAAATATTTTTCTTCTTTGTAATAAGGAGGTATGATGGTTAATTTAAATGTGTATCGTTCCTTTTTGTGAATGTCTTTTGCATATTCCACCGCTGTTTCATAGCTGCTCATGGCATAATGCGGATACAGCGGTACAAGAACTACTTCTTCGAGTTGAGGATTTTTCTTTAACAACTCATCAAAAGCAGCTTTGGGAGAGGGGTTCCCGTAACGCATGGCCAAAACCACTGGTTCGCTAACATGCTCCTGAACGGCCTTCCTTAATTGCTCGCTGATTACCATCAGGGGCGAGCCTTCTTTTGTCCAGATGGATTGATAAGCTTTCGCAGATTTTGGTGCACGCAATGGAACTATAATGCCCCTCACCAGCAAAAAACGAAGAAGATAAGGGTAGTCGATTACCTTTTCATCCATTAAAAATTCATTCAGGTAGCGCCTTACGTCTTTAACCTCTGTAGAGTCGGGTGACCCAAGATTCATTAAAACAATTCCTTTTTTAGTCATATTTGTGGATGGCTGATTCGTATGTACCATATACGATTATGGGCGAAAAAGGTTTTACCCCAAAAAATTTCGTCTGCAAAGCAACCTTTTTTCGGCTTTGTACCGTATATCCTGATAAATATCATATGCAGATTTTACATTGCTATGACAATGAAAGTGGGCTGTTGGGGTTGGGGGAACTATTTTTGCACCGGCCAATGAATTTACACATCAACCATAGAATCGACCGTTTTTGTATAGCCGGAATCAGTTATAAAAAGGCAGATTTTACGGTGCGTGGAAGGTTTTCTTTGGATGAGGCTGCCAAAGCAGGGATATTATCGGCTGCCGAAGCATTGGGGCTGAAAAGCGTGTTCATGGTCAGCACCTGCAATCGTACCGAAATTTATGGATATGCATCATCCCCGCAGGTGCTTGGAGATTTACTGGTAAAATTTTCACCCGCAGGTACTATTGATGAGTTGAATAAATTCGGTTATTTCTATCAGGGTTTTGATGCGCTTAAGCATGCATTCAGGGTTGGATCCGGGCTGGATTCGCAAATCATCGGTGATTTTGAGATAGCCGGCCAGATGAAGCAGGCTCTTGGCTTTTCACAAAAGCATAATATGGTCGGCCCTATCCTCGACCGTACATTGAACTTCATTTCACAGGCTTCCAAAAAAATTAAGAACCAGACAGCACTTTCATCAGGTACTGTTTCCGTTTCTTTTGCCGCCATTGAGTGGCTGCAGGAAAAATTGGGCGGGCAATCCGCCAGGGTATTGGTTGTAGGTACCGGTAAATTTGGAACAAATGTTATCAAAAACCTGCTGCATTATCTGCCTTCGGTAAATGTTACCATTTGCAACCGTACCCCCGATAAAGCCATCAAAATGGGCAATAATCTTTCCCTTGAAGTATTGCCAATGGAATTGCTACATGACAGGGTTCGCGATTTCGATGCAGTCATTACCTGTACCCATGCACCGGAACCGTTGGTGTATAGCCATAACCTCGATCCAATAAAAAAATATTACCTGGTTGATCTTTCTGTACCTGCCAATATCGATCCGGGTGTAACATCATTGCCCAATGCTGAATTGGTGAATGTGGATGATATTTCGGCGATTCTTGATAAAACCATCAGCCGCCGCATGGCAGATGTTCCCAAAGCTGAAGCCATTATTGAAGAACATATTGATGCTTTTTACGATTGGTTGAATACTTACCGGCATGCTCCATTGATCAGCGAAATGAGACAAAAGTTAATTCAGTATTCAACAAGCCGGATGATGGCTCAGGGAAATGAGTTGGTTACATTACCCGGTGCAAATAGCGGTGGCGATGAACGCATTCGACATACGGTAAACAACCTGATGGTGAGCCTGAAAACCCGCCGGGAAAAGGGTTGTGAAATGATTGCAGCCTACCACGATTTTTTTTCACTGCATCATAATGCCGGCCTGCTATGATAAAAATTGGTACGCGCGATAGTCAGCTTGCCGTATGGCAGGCATCCCTTGTTAAAGATAGCCTTGCAAAGGCGGGCATAAGCAGTGAATTGGTTTTTATAAAAAGTGATGGGGATATTGATCTTGTTACACCCCTGTACGCGCTGGGTGTTCAGGGTGTTTTTACCAGAACCCTTGATGCCGCCTTGCTTTCCGGGAAAATTGACATAGCAGTACATAGCATGAAAGATGTACCTACTCAACTCGCGCAGGGTATTGTACAGGCAGCCGTATTGCCCAGGGCTTCATGGCACGATGTTTTTGTGCCAAAAGACGATACCGCATTCCTGAATGACTTTCAGGCTTATGAAACCATTGCTACCAGCAGTGTAAGACGTAAGGCACAGTGGTTAAGGAGGTTTCCAAATCATACCATTGAAAACATCCGGGGAAATGTAAATACCCGCCTTAGAAAGGTGCAGGAAAATGAATGGAAGGGCGCATTGTTTGCAGCCGCAGGGCTTGAAAGAATTGGGTTACTTCCGGAAAATGCCATAGCCCTCGATTGGATGCTGCCGGCTCCGGCACAAGGAGCCATCATGGTGGTTTGTCGTGAAGGCGATGTTGCTACACTCGCTTCCTGCAGGCCATTGCATGATGACTTAACGGGCCAATGTGTAAAAGTGGAACGTGATTTTTTACAAAAACTAATGGGTGGATGCACAGCTCCCATCAGTGCACTGGCTCTGCCCAAAAATGGATACATTCATTTTCGTGGCCATGTGTTATCGCTTGATGGAAAAAGGATATTTGAAGCGGAAGAAGTTTTTAATGTTAAGGACTCTGATGGAAAAGGTTTTGAAATTGCAGAGAAATTGATACAGCAGGGGGCTGGCGAATTGATCCGTGAGATCAGGGAAGCTTTGGGATAGGATCATGAACCAATCTACTTCTATACATATTTTAAGCACGCGGGCATTGTCTGCTCATGCAGTGCAGTATGCCGGAAAAAACGGATGGTCGTTGGAAGTGGTACCATTGATTGGGTCAAATGGGATATTGGATGCTCCCAGGGCCGACTTTTTCATGAATGCTATAATTGAAGATAAAGCCCCGTTTATGCTGATCTTTAGCAGTATGAACGGGGTAAAATGGCTAAAGAAGGGATTGGATGAGGCGGGGCAATTGCTCCCTCCCGGAATAACAGCGCTCTGTGTGGGAAAACAAACGGCAGCAAGGGCTGCTGACCAATTGAAAGTAGTTCCATTGTTGATAGCGCAGGATGGAGTCACCCTGTTATCATGGATAAAAAAGCATATACCAAAAGATACAAGACTTTTATATCCCTGTGCAAAATCAAGGTTGGATACTCTTCCGGAAGGATTAAAAGAA